>SFGF01000016.1 GCA_004556655.1 Lachnospiraceae bacterium
ATTTCCTCCTGTTCGTTATAAGTCGCACGGAGGATATTTTACCACATCTGGGACATTTTCATATGTGGTATACTGAGACATTATCATAAATGGCTTATAAATTCGTAAAAGAAAAAGAAGATGGAAATTGACAAAATGGCATAAAAAACATATACTAGTAATTATATATGTATTGAGATGGAAGCAGGATCAGTTGTTATGCAATATATAAAAATACGCAAAGGGGGATATCCCCCTTTATGTATGTAGTTACACTACATACATAAAAACTCTGTCTGCCTGACACTCAAAGAAAAGGAGGAAAAAAATGAAATTAAGAAAACAAATGCTGGCCCTGGTTCTGGGACTGGCTCTGTGCGGCAGTACGTTTGCTGGCTGCGGTTCAGATAAGAAAGAAGACACAAAAGAAACGGAGAAAGAAACAACAGAACAGACATCTGATGAGGAGAAAGATGCTGAGGATGGAGGAAAGACACTGGTAGTATCTGCCAGCGGATTTGAGAATAAGTTCTCTCCATTCTTTGGTCAGAGTGCAGATGATATGGACGTAGCTGATATGACACAGCTGTATATGATGTATGTGGACCGTGTGTCCAATCCGGTTTTGAATGGTATCGAGGGTGAGACCCGTGAGTACAATGGAACAGAATATACATATACAGGTCCTGCAGATATTACTGTAACTGAGAACGAGGACGGTACAGTATATTATGATATGACGATGCGTGATGATCTGGTGTTCTCTGATGGAACTCCGATTGATATAGATGACTTTATTTTTGGTCTGTATGTATACCTTGACCCGTCCTATGATGGTTCCACAACCCTGTATTCTACACCGATTCAGGGTGTAGAAGAGTACCGCAGCGGTATGGATACACTGTTTAACCTGTTGGTAGAGGCAGGTCGTGACAACACTGAGTTTGAGAACTGGGATGAAGAGACTCAGACAGCATTCTGGGCTGATATTGATCAGGCCGGTGAAAAATTTGCACAGTCGATTGTTGATTACTGTGCGGAAAACGGATACTGCGAAGAAGGCGATGTAGCCGGAGGAGCGGCAGCGTGGGGATTTGACGGTCTTGATGCAGATGCTACAGCAGCAGACTTCTTTGCAGCAATGTGTGAAGCTTATGAGGGAGATCTTGCAGCACTGTCTGATACTGAAGCGGCAGGTCCAACTCTGTATGATCTGATGGAAGATTACGGCACATATTCTATCGGTGTCCAGACCGGAAAATCTGTGGATTATGTTGAGGGTATTCAGCGTATCGATGATTACAGCCTTCGTATTGTGACAAGCGAACTGGATGCTACCATGATCTACAATCTGGGTCTTCCGATTGCACCACTGCATTACTACGGTGATGAGTCCCAGTACGATTATGAAAATCACAAATTTGGTTTCCCGAAAGGTGATCTGTCCATTATACGTGAAAAAACAACACAGCCAATGGGTGCAGGTCCGTATATGTTCAACGAAGTTTCCAACGGTGTTGTATATATGGAAGCAAACCCGAAATTTTATAAAGGCGAAGCCAAAACAAAATATCTGAACTTTATCGAGACACAGGAAGCAGATATGATCAATGGTATCGATGCAGGTACTGTTGATATCGCAACACCATCCTATTCTACTGAGGTTGCAGCTCAGATCGCCGAACTGAATGGCGGAGATCCGTCCTTTGATGGAGCTGTTATCACAACAAAACTGATCGACTACCGTGGATATGGATACGTTGGTATGAGTGCGGAAAACGTAAAAGTCGGCGATGACCCGGCTTCTGAAGAGTCCAAAAATCTGCGTAAAGCAATTGCTACAATTATTGCAGCTTACCGTGATGAGGGTATCGATTCTTACTACGGAGATACCGCATCTGTTATCAACTATCCGATTTCCAATACTTCCTGGGCAGCTCCTCAGGTTACAGATGACGGATACACAGTTGCTTACTCTGTAGATGTAGAAGGTGATCCGATCTATACCGCAGAGATGAAAGCAGAAGATAAATATGCTGCAGCAAAAGAAGCAGCACTGGGTTACTTTGAAGCAGCAGGATATACTGTTGCAGATGGAAAACTGACAGCAGCTCCGGAAGGCGCAAAACTTGAGTACACTGTAGATATCGGTGGTAACGGAAAAGGTGATCATCCGACATTCCTGATTCTGAAAAATGCAGCAGATGCTTTCAAGAGCATTGGCTTTACTCTGACAGTAAACGACCTGGCAAATGCAGCAGATCTGTTCGCTGCATATCAGTCCGGAGTATCTGAACTGTGGTGTGCTGCATGGCAGTCCTCCAGTGACCCGGATATGTTCCAGCTGTACCACAGCAATGGTACTACAAACTACTATAAAATCAATGATGAGGATCTGGATACTCTGATCATGGATGCCCGTCAGTCCACAGAACAGTCCTATCGTAAAGGTCTGTACAAAGCAGCTATGGAAATCATTATGGACTGGGGTGTTGAGATTCCTATTTATCAGCGTTCCGATGCATACACAGTTTCTACAGAGCGTGTAGATGTTTCTTCTCTTCCGAATGATATGACTCCATACTGGAACTGGAAGAGCGAAATTGAGAACATTGTTGCAAAATAAAAAGTGTTACGATTCAGTCGTTCCCTCTGCCCTTACGGGTGGAGGGACAGCTGTAATTAGGGAAATTCTCTTTATTCTGTCGGATAAGAACAAGTATTTCCCGATGATAAAAGATAACATGATGGTTTGTTGATTTATAGAGAGGAATAATAACCGCATGCGAAAATACATCCTGAAAAGAATTGCTTTGTCAGTTATGATTCTGTTTTGCGTTACATTCATTATCTATGCATTGCTGCGCTGTCTTCCGGCTTCCTATGTGGAGAACATGGCGATGCAGCTTGCTATGAAACCGGGCGCAAAACCATACGATGAGTGGCTGGCTCAGTTGAATGCGGCATACGGTTTGGATAAAAGTATCCTGCCCGGTTACCTGACATGGCTTTCTGATGCTATTCGAGGTAATTTTGGTGACAGTTGGAAATACACCGTTCCGGTACTTCAGAAGTTCAGTGAAGTAATCTGGCTGTCCTTTGCCATGGGAGCAATTGCATTCATACTGGAATTAATCATTGCAATCCCCCTTGGCGTTATCGCCGCTACAAAACAGTATTCACGTGCAGACTATGCCATTACCGCCGGTGCGCTGGTAGGTATTTCTCTGCCAACTTTCTTTTTTGCTACTATTCTGAAATTAGTTTTTTCTGTAAAACTGGGCTGGTTTGATCTTTATGGTCTGGTAGGCCGTAATTACGCTCAGCTTGATGCCATGGGAAAATTACTGGACAAAGCAAACCATTTGGTTCTGCCTATTGTTACCCTGGTCATTGTTTCTGTAGGATCCCTGATGCGTTACACCCGTACCAATATGCTGGAGGTTCTGAATGCCGACTACATTCGTACTGCACGCGCCAAGGGACTGTCTGAGAAAAAAGTTATCTACCAGCATGCATTTCGCAATACGCTGATTCCGCTGGTGACGATCGTGGGCGGCTCCCTGCCGGGGCTGTTCTCCGGTGCTCTGATCACAGAAACCCTGTTTTCGATTCCGGGCATTGGTTTTACGTCTTATCAGGCCATGGTTATCGGAGATATTCCATTTTCCATGTTCTATATGACATTTTTGGCAATTTTGACACTGGCAGGCAATCTGCTTTCCGATATTCTGTATGCTGTGGTTGATCCACGGGTACGTATTGCTTAGGAAAGGAGGGACCTGTTATGAATGATAATAAAGAAGTAAATGATAAAAAAGAAAATAATGCGTATTCGCTGAATGATGACAGACGTGTAAAAGTTCTCTCACCGGGTACGCTGGTAGTAAAGAGATTCTTACGTAACCGTCTCGCTGTACTCGGTATGATTATGCTTCTTTCAATGTTCCTGTTTTCCTTTGTAGGAGGACTGATCAGCCCTTATGGACAGGATCAGCAGTTCTATCGTTACGAGAGTCAGATGAAAGAGTATGCCGGAGTTGTAAAAAATAATGATTTCCGTTATATGTCTGCAGAAGGTCAGAAGTTTGACAGCGTACTGCAGGCGAAATTCCAGCTTGCTGTCCAGAAAGGCGATCCTTCTTTCTCCTATAAGGATGTCGATTACGATATTCTGGAAGAAGGTACGGATTTTTACTCCATTTCATCTGACGACACGATGCTTGCCGTTGCATTTAAGGATATCGTTAACGGAGAAGGTGCAGAAATTTCTTTCCCTGTAAAATATGCTGCTCTGAAAGCATATACCACAGGCGAAACCTCCTTTACTGCGGAAGGTGCAGAGTATACACTGGATGAGGAAGGAAATATTCTTACCGGTGGTACGGTTGCAGGATATATCAGCCGTTTTGTTGTATCACCTGTGGAAAACGGTGTGGTATTTGAACGTGTCTTTAAGGAGGAGCTGGAGGAAGCAATTGATGACAATGTAGATGAGTTTGTCTACGTGGACGAGGAAGGCACAGAGTATACCTATAAAATTACGTATGATCCGACAACACTCAACTGGTCTGTTAAGCAGGGAACGGAAACGTATGTATATGACAGTTATGCAAAACCGTCCAAAGAACACTGGCTGGGAACCGATACCAATGGTATGGACATGCTCACCCGACTTATGTATGGAGGAAGAGTTTCTCTGATCATCGGATTTATTGTTGTGTTCATTGAGACCCTGATAGGTGTTGTGCTTGGCGGTGTTGCAGGATATTTTGGAAAATGGGTGGATAACCTGATCATGCGAATCGTGGATGTTTTCTACTGTATTCCATCCATGCCGCTGATTATTATTCTTGGTGCTACAATGGATGCTATGAAGGTTGAGCCGATGACCCGTATGTTCTATCTGATGCTGATTCTCGGTTTCCTGGGATGGCCGTCGATTGCCCGCCTGGTCCGCGGACAGATCCTGTCACTGCGTGAACAGGAATTTATGACGGCAGCTGAAGCCTGCGGAGTTCGTGTAAGTCGCCGTATTTTCAAGCATCTGATTCCGAATGTTATACCTCAGCTGATTGTTATCTGTACCATGAGTCTCGGTTCTACGATTATTACCGAGGCAACACTGTCTTTCCTGGGTATTGGTGTAAAATTCCCGTTTGCTTCCTGGGGAAATATTATAACTGATGTTAACGAGGCTTACGTAATGACACATTATTGGTTTGTATGGATTCCTGCCGGCATCTGTCTGCTGATTGCCGTGTTGGGCTTCAACTTTGTTGGTGACGGTCTGCGCGATGCGTTTGACCCGAAAATGAAACGGTAAGGAGGGAAAAAAATGGCTAAGAAACATGCAGAAGGATATCTCTCAGCGAAAGAGTCCCGCCTGATCTCAAAGAGAAACCGCAAAATTACCAATGAATTTGAAAAGAAAAGAAAACGGAAAAATGTACCGGAATCCGAGTATCTGACACAGATGCACAATCCGGATAATGCAGTGGAATTTGATAATCTGCACACATACTTTTTCACGGATGCAGGTACTGTAAAGAGTGTTGACGGTGTAACCTTTGATGTGCCTGTGGGTAAAACTGTGGGTATTGTAGGCGAGTCCGGCTGCGGAAAATCCGTAACCAGCCTGTCTCTGATGCAGCTGCTGCAAAGACCTCAGGGGCAGACCGTGGAAGGAGAGATCCGTCTCAACCTTGGCGAAAAGGCATATGATGTGACGAAGACACCGCAGGAAAAAATGCAGAGTATTCGAGGTAATTACGTTTCCATGATTTTCCAGGAACCTATGACCAGTCTGAATCCTGTATTCCGTATCGGAAGACAGGTGGATGAGGTTATTGAGCTTCACGATGGAGAAGGCAAGAGCAAAGAAGAAATTAAAGCAAGAACGATAGAACTGCTGGAAATGGTAGGCATTGCCAACAGTGAGGGTGTCTATAAGATGTACCCGCATGAACTTTCCGGCGGTATGCGCCAGCGTGTTATGATTGCCATAGCCTTGGCATGCAATCCTAAGATCATCATTGCTGATGAACCAACAACGGCACTGGATGTGACGATTCAGGCGCAGATTCTCGATCTTTTGCGTCAGTTGAAAGACAAAATCAATTCCTCCATTATGCTGATTACGCATGACCTTGGTGTTATTGCGGAGATGGCGGACTATATTGTAGTTATGTATGCAGGAAGAGTTGTGGAGAAGGGAACGGCGGAGGAAATTTTTGAACATCCGTCGCATCCGTATACCATTGGTCTGATGGATTCCAAACCAGTGGTCGGCAAACAGGTGGATAAGCTTTACTCCATACCGGGTAAGGTGCCGAATCCTATCAATATGCCGAATTACTGTTATTTTAAGGATCGCTGCGAAATGTGTGTGGGAGCCTGCGATGGGGCATATCCGCCGGAGATCAGCCTTTCTGCGACACATAAGGTGAGCTGTTACCGTTACTGTGAAGAAAAGGGGGAAAAATAAATGGCTGTAAACAAGAATATAATAGACGATACATTTGAACCCCTGACCTATGATCCACAGTACATCTTGATGGTTAACCAGCTGAAAAAATATTTCCCTATTAAAGGAGGAATGGTTTCCAGAGTAGTCGGTCAGGTAAAAGCTGTGGACGGAGTTACTTTCAATCTGAAACGAGGAACCACCATGGGACTGGTAGGTGAGTCCGGCTGTGGAAAGACAACTACCGGACGTACCATTCTTCGGCTTGCCGGTGAAAAAACCGGAGGACAGGTACTGTTTAACGGCAAAGAGGTTTATGATCTCACGAATAAAGAAATGCGCACTATGCGTACAAAGATGCAGATTATTTTCCAGGATCCGTTTTCCAGCCTTTCTCCCCGTCTTCCTGTCGGTGAAATTATCGGTGAAGCGGTTCGTGAACATAATCTGGTACCGAAAGAGGAATTTAATGACTATATAGATCAGATTATGGATAATTGTGGTCTGCAGCCTTATCACAAGGCAAGATATCCTCATGAATTTTCAGGCGGACAGAGACAGCGTATCTGTATAGCCCGTGCACTGGCTCTGAATCCGGAGTTTGTGGTCTGTGACGAGCCTGTATCAGCGCTGGATGTGTCTATTCAGGCACAGATTATCAACTTGCTGAAAGACTTGCAGGAACAGTACAAGCTGACATATCTGTTTATCTCTCATGACTTGTCAGTTGTAGAACATATTTCCGACACTGTGGGTGTTATGTATCTCGGAAATCTGGTGGAATATGGAGAGACGGGAGATATTTTCAAAAATCCTCTGCATCCGTATACCCAGGCACTGTTTTCTGCGATACCGATTCCAGATCCGAAAGCAAAGAAGAATCGTATTGTTCTGGAGGGATCTATTCCGTCTCCGGCGAACCCGCCGTCAGGATGTAA
Organism: Lachnospiraceae bacterium; assembly: GCA_004556655.1. Lineage (GTDB taxonomy): Bacteria > Bacillota > Clostridia > Lachnospirales > Lachnospiraceae > Oliverpabstia. The sequence goes on from SFGF01000016.1 coordinate 7,384, forward strand.
GTTCCACACGCGGTGCGCACATTGTACGGAGCGATGTAAAACGGAAGTTCCGGTACAGAGAGAGATTGAACCGGGACACTATGTGGTATGCCATCTTTATGACAAATAGAATCGGTTGTATGAAAGCACAGTGAAGAACTGCAAGGTCATAGTTAAGCAGGTGCGGGTAAAGGAGTGAATGTATGAAACAAAATAGAGATGAAGAACTTTATCCTGAACTGGAATTACCGGAGGAAGAAGAGCAGGAGAAAAAGCCGGAGTTTGAACTTACAAAGCAGGAACGACGCTGGGCTGCATTGGGTGCGATGAAGGCTGCGTTTCTGATAGGGATGTTGTACGTAATCGGCGGAGCACTTCTGATCTGGCTGATGCTGACTTTGTGGGATTGAAAAATTATAAAAGCTTAATGATAATACAATTATCAAACTGAAATATATCATAAAAATATTGACACCTGATTGAATATCAGGTGTCTTTTTTAGGTTTGCGCGCCATGGGGGCGCTCATTTACTCGTCGAAGTTGGGGCGTAAGCAAAAGCTATAAGGTTGAGAAACTTAATCAGCTTATCAGGGGGTGTGTTACTTGTTAAGTTGATTGAATCGCCGTGTACGGAATCTATTCGATAAAAATCCACTTGGTTCAATAGTTTTGTCCATTGTGGCGATAGAATCGTATTGGTATCATTATCATGGAAAAGATTGCACTGACAGAAGAAAACAGTGCTGAAGTTGACAAAATCCGGGAGGGATCAAACAGATGAATATAACAGAAAATAACGATAAGATGGTTGTAGACTGGAAATTTGATTCAATGTATTGTAAATCCGGTTCTCTGGAAGGAAATGATCTGGTTATCAGAGATGCTTCGGGAAACGGGAATGATCTTCGATTGAACACAGAGCGTATTACTGAAGGAAAGAATGCAGATTCGTATATGGCATTTGTGAAGGATAATATTTATGGAGATAAAGATACAGAATGCATTTACGTGGGTCCTGAGAACATGAATTCAGGAAAAAAGACGGGTGCATTTTTTGAGACGGTTTCTGATGCCCCTGTGAACAGAGAGGAATTTGTGAATGGCTATACCATTGAAGTGATTTTAAAGATACCCGTAGACAGCGAGCTTTCGGCATGGTCTTGTGTGTTTGGACGAAAAGGTACCGGAAAATTGTCAGGAGTAAAGGGAGAAGAGACACAGTCCAACGGAGGTTTGAATGTATCTGAATCCGGAGAACTGCAGTGGAATCCCTGGACAGCCAACAATGATGAGATTCAGACGAATCCCACCACATGGTCGGATGCAGATGGAATTCAGCCGGACAAATGGCATCATGTGGTGATAAAAAATGATGGATATAGTACCATCATGATTGTTGACGGAATTCAGGTTCAGCGTTGTAACACCTTTCAGAAACAGAATGGTATTAAAGCATTGAATGCAGGAGTACAGGGCATATGGGTAGTAGGTACTGCTTACTGGAGCGAAGCAGATGTATTTTCAGAGACACTTTGTGGGGATGCCATTTTTAAAGGCTGTATCCAGGAAATCAGAATCTGCAGAGGTGAAGTAGATCCGAAAAACTATCTGGTGACTGAACACACAATCGATGACAGGTATCATCTTGCCGGTAATAATGATCCATATCCGGATCTTGCAGGGGGAAGTAATTATACTTTTGTAAATATTCCGGATCCTCAGTATCAGACTCAGTATAAACCGGAAATCGTGGATGCGCAGATGGAATGGATTCGTGACAATGCTGAAAAATTGCATATTGCAATGGCCATTTGTGTGGGAGATCTTTCGCAGGATGGTACACAGCGGGAATTTTTAAGAGCAGATCAGACATTTTCTATCTTAGACAATGCCCGGATTCCTTATATGGTAACGGACGGAAATCATGATGGTCCTGAATTTAAGAAATATTTCGGCGGGACCAGATATGAGAGACAGCCCGGATATCAGGGTACAGGCCCTTCTGGAATTTCCGGTTATTCTATTATCAGCGCAGGTTCCTACAGCTATCTGTTTTTGTCCCTTCCGTGGGAAGAAGAGGATGCTATCTCAGACAGAGAATGGATATTGAATGTTCTGGATACACACAGAGAATATCCGACAATCGTATTCTCGCATTTTAATGAAGATATGGATACCTTTGTAAAACCCTTTGATCAGGTGTTCATGACAGTGCGGGGGCATATAGAGGAAAGATGGGTGTCTGTTTTTAAAAACAATATGGGACACGATGTGATTGATGTGGTGACAAACTATCAGTTTGACCTTTATGGAGGAAATGGATGGCTGAGTACTATGGAATTTGATGAGGAAGCAAACAGGATTTATTTTCGGTGTTATTCTCCATGGGTAGAAAAGAAAATGAAAATACTCAGTGGTGAGATAGAAAATAACGGAATTCTCCTTCCGGGAGAAATGCGGCTGTTTCCGTTTGATAAGCTTTGCAATACAGTAGTCGCAACGGATAATATGGTGATAGAAATAGATTTCAAAAAACGATTTACGACTGGGCAATAGTGTATGTATGGAACCTGGCATATAAAGTCGAAAAAAGTCCACTGTTTTTTATAGTTTTGTCTATTGTGGTAAAAATGCAAAATTAGTATTATAGGCGTACTTATAAGTATATCCATAAAAATTAACGGGGCACTTTTATTAGGAGAAGGATGATTATGATAAAGATCAGGGGAGGTGACTGTAAGTATTAAGTATATAAGTGCAGAAGTGCTATGTGTTTATGTAAAACATCTATGTTAATTGTATGGTGCATGAAATTGGCATTATATTTAAGGAGGAACCTATGAAACGGAGATTTGTGAATGTATTATTAAGTACAGCGCTGACAGTGGGTATGTTGACGCAGTCTGCTGTACAGGTGGCAGCTCTTGAACTCCCGGATGGCGAAGAAATATTGGAGAAAGAGATCGTCTCGGATGTCGAGAGGGGAATATCTGAAGAAGGACAGACGGAAGAAGAAACCGGAGAACAGACAGAAGATATAGTAGATGAAAATGGGGAAGAAAATCAGGAAGACGAGGTTTTGACGGAAGAAACAGATGAGGATACTATTTCGGAAGAAGAAGAAACCGAGGAAGAAACTGATGTAGAGGAAGAATACGGAATCATGTTGCTGGATAATGAATTCATTCCTGATGAAGTGCCAGCAAATACCGTTGTGGACTGGAAATTTGATTCTGATTATATTAAATCCGGTTCTCTGGAAACGAATGATCTTATAATCTATGATGCATCCGGCAATGGAAATGATCTGCAGCTGAATACGGAGCGTGTTCCGGCTGGTAAAAATGCCGGTAATTATATTTCATTTTCAGCAGATGATATTTATGGTAATGAGGGGATAGAAAGTATTTATATTACTCCCGAAAATACAGGAAATTCAGGCAAAAAGAAGGGTGCATTTTTTGAGACGGTTGCCGGAGCACCTATGAATGATGAAGAATTTACGGGTGGATATACGATCGAAGTTATTTTAAAAGTTCCACAGCAGTTATGTGCATGGTCTTCTATATTTGGTCAGAAAGGAACCGGAAAACTGGCAGGTATGGTTGGCGGTGAGCCGGAAGCCAATGGAGGATTAAATATTTCCAGTTCAGGAGAGTTGCAGTGGAATCCATGGACAACAAATAATGCTGAGATACAGGATAATCCAACCACATGGTCGGATGCCGGCGGAGTTCAGCGTGAGAAATGGCATCATGTTGTAATTAAAAATGACGGACATAGTACGGTGATGATCGTTGATGGTATTCAGGTTCAACGTTGCAATACGTTTGAGAACCAGGTAGGAATTAAATCCTTAAATGTTGGAGGTCAGAAAGCGTGGGTAGTAGGTACTGCTTACTGGAGTGGAGCAAGTTCGTTCTCAGAAGCATCCTGCGGTGATGCGATTTTTAAAGGATATATCCAGGAAATCAGAATGTCCAAAGGTACGGTAGATCCCAGTGATTATCTGGTGACAGAACACGTGGTGGATGACAGATACCAGAATCTTCCCGGAGATAATGATCCGTATCCGGAACTTGCAAATAAGGATAATTATACCTTTGTAAATATTCCTGATCCTCAGTATCAGACCCAGTATAAACCGGAAATCGTAGATTCACAGATTGAATGGATCCGCGACAATGCAGAAAAGTTAAACATTGCAATGAGTTTGTGTGTGGGTGATCTTTCACAGGACGGTACAGCACGTGAGTTTGAAAGAGCTAATCAGGCCTTTTCTCTGCTTGACGAAGCAAATCTTCCATATCTGGTGGTAGATGGAAACCATGACGGCAATGAATTTAAGACTCTTTTCAGTGGTTCCCGTTATGAAGGGGATACAGGTTATCAGGGAACAGGACCTTCCGGAGTTTCAAGTTACTCCATCGTAAGAGCAGGTTCTTATGAGTATTTATTCCTGTCCCTTCCGTGGGGATATAAAGATGCGAACGGTGTTTCAGATCTTGACAAAGACAGAGAATGGATTCTGAATGTTCTGGATACGCACAGAGATTATCCTACCATTGTATTCTCACATTTTAATACGAATGTGGATACTTTTGTAAAACCGTATGATCAGGTATTTATGACCGTACGTGGACATGTTACATACAGAGGAATTTCTAGTTTTAAAAACAATGCAGGACATGATGTAATTGATGTTGTAACAAACTATCAGTTTGACCTTTATGGAGGCAACGGCTGGCTCAGTACCATGGAGTTTGATGAGTCGGCCAACACAGTTACGCTCCGCAGCTATTCTCCATGGGTTGAGAAGAAGATGAAGATTATCAGCGGTGAAATCGAGAATAATGGTGTGCTTCTCGCAGATGAAATGCAGCTCTTCCCATTTGATAAACTCAGTAACAGACTTGATACAACATCAGGTTCTACGGATGATACGGTAGTGCTTAATCTTAACTTCAAAGAACGTTTCCCATCGGGAACTTTGGTTTCCATGGAAAACACAGCTCTTAAAGCGGATATGCTGAAAGAAAAAATTGATGCAGCGAATAGAGTACTGGAAAATGCAAATGAATTGCAGTATACGGAAGAAGATCTTCAGGCACTGAAAAACACAATTGAAGACGCAGAAGCATTTTACGCAGAATATGAAGCAATTACGTCAGTTACACCACTGGATAAAATAAGTGCTTTAGAAGAAAATATGATTGCAGCTAAGAATAAATTGATTGATGCAATGAATGCATTTGAGGATGCAGCGAAACCAGTAACAGAAATCAAAGTTATTGGCGGCGATTTTGAAATGAATGTCAATGAAACAAAACAGCTGTCTGTTGTTGTAGGACCGGAAGAGGCAGTAACGAAAGATGTTATCTGGACTTCTTCTAACGAAAGTGTAGCAGTTGTGGATGAAGCGGGTGCAGTTACATCTTTGAAAGAAGGTATTGCAGTTATTACCGCTTCTACAGTAGATGGAAGCAATCTGAAAGCATTTGCGTTTGTTACGGTAAAACAGCCGGCAAAAGGAGTTGCAATCAGTAAAGATAAGGCGGCTCTGAAGGTTGGTGAAACTCTGCAGCTTTCCGCAAAAGTAACAGAGGGAACCAATAAAGGAATTCTCTGGGTATCCAGTAATCCGGATATTGCATCTGTAGATCAGTTTGGTCTGGTAACAGCAGTGAAGGAAGGAAATGTTGAAATTGCAGCAGTAGCAGAAGATGGGCAGGGAGCCTATGCAATTTGTGCAATTACTGTATCCGCCAAAAAAGATTCAGCAGTAATAAAGGATACAAACAATACCACAAATAATAATACATCTAATAAAACAGCGGGACAGAGTACTTCTACAACAACGAAAACCACAAGTCTGCAGACAGGCGATCAGAATCTGATGGGCATTTTGATGGCAGCAATGTTGTTGACGGTTTCCATTGGTGCAATTGTTACATTAGTATTGAAAAAGAAAAAATTCAGATAAGATAAATCATTCATTCATCCTATAGAATTATAGCAGTAGAAATCCACTGGAACAATGCTTTGCATTGCGCCAGTGGATTTTCGTTGAAGCGAACCCTTTTGTTTGGTTATAATGCTGAAAATCACTCTGAAAAAAACAATTTTTTCTGTATTGTATCTTTCAAAAAGTTCACCTATAATAGACCGTATGAAAATTCCCGGGCCAAAATGCTCGGGGTTTTTCATGTCTCAAAACTCGAAAGAAAATTCCTGCAGCTGCTTGAGAGAAAGTATGGTTGCAAATTTGTGAAAGGCGGGACAGCATATGGAAAAAGACATGACAGTAGGAAACCCGGCGAAAATTATCTGGAATTTTACTTTGCCGGTAGTGATTGGCAATATTTTTCAGCAATTTTATACGATGGTAGATACGGTGATCGTAGGAAAGTTTGTAGGAACCAATGCCCTGGCAGCTGTTGGTGCCACAGGTACCATTTGTTTTCTGATTCTGGGATTTTTGATGGGTCTGACGGCTGGATTTACGGTACTTACCAGTCAGAGATTTGGAGCTGGAGATATGGCTGGCATGCGGAAAACAGTAGGTTCGGCGGCGGTATTATCCGTGGTCATTTCCATTATTATGACGATTATAAGTATGGCAGGTATGAAATCCCTGCTTAAATTGATGAATACACCGGATGATATTTTTCATGATGCATATATGTATATTATGATCATCTGTGCAGGTATTTTTGCGCAGGTCCTGTATAATCTTCTGGCGGGTGTTTTGAGAGCTCTTGGAAACAGTAAGACACCATTGTACTTCCTTTTGTTCTCTGCAGTGCTGAACATATTACTGGATTTACTTCTGATTATTGTATTTCATCTGGGAGCACCGGGAGCAGCTTATGCTACTGTGATTGCTCAGGGAGTGTCAGGTATTCTTTGCCTGATTTATATTATTAAGAAAGTACCTCTTCTGAGATTGGAAAAATCAGATTTCAAACCAAATGCTCATTTGATTCGAACACAGCTGTCACTGGGATTTCCCATGGCGCTGCAATTTTCCATCACTGCAATCGGAACGATGATGGTGCAGTCCGCATTGAATATTCTGGGATCCGTACATGTGGCGGCATTTACTGCAGCAAGTAAAATAGAACAGGTGATTTCTCAAATGTATGTTGCACTTGGAACCACCATGGCTACTTATTCGGCACAGAATATGGGTGCAGGAAAAGTCAGAAGGATTCATCAGGGATTTATGGCAGCTACCGTAATTTCTTTTGTCTATTCGGCACTGGCTGGTGTTTTGACATACTATTGGGGATATAAACTGACAGGCTTATTTGTATCGGAAAATCTGGATATGGTTATCGGTCTGGTAGATATTTACCTGAAATGCGCAACATTGTTCTTTATCCCACTGGCAGTTGTCAATGTATACAGAAACGGTATCCAGGGAATGGGATTTGGTCTGGCAGCTATGATGGGCGGAGTAGCAGAACTTGTAGGTCGTGGTGTTGTGGCGACAATAGCCTCCAGATATAAGAGCTATTGGGGAATCTGCATGGCCAGCCCGGTAGCATGGATACTTGCGGCGGTATTGTTTCTTATCATGTACTGGCGGATCATGCGCAGATTAAAAAAGAGTAAGAGGTATGAGTTTTAAGTTCGTGTGATGGTGAAAGGAGTGAGGCTGCCGAAAATATGAGGGACATATTTTCAGCAGCCATGTACTTTGTCGGCGACACGAACTTTAAATCATACCGGCCAGTATAACGCTGGCGATCGTTCCGGCGAGGGTTGCCAGAAGAGCACCGGACAAGGTGTAGCGAGTTTTGGTGACTTTGGCGGCAATAAAATAAACACTCATTGTGTAAAAAATAGTTTCGGTACTGCTCAGTACTAGGGAAGCAATCAGTCCTGATCTTGAGTCGGTACCGAATTCTTTATATATATCCAGAAGGAGCCCTGTGGCGGCACTGGAGGAAAACATTTTGACAATGGTCAGCGGAACCAGTTCGGCGGGAAAACCGATTCGATTCAGTATACCGCTAAAGAGATTTCCAAGCATATCCAGGAATCCGGAAGCTCGCAGAATGCCTACTCCGGTCATCAGTCCGATCAGAGTGGGCATTATTTTTACAACGGTCTTTAAGCCGCTGGCAGCCCCATCTACAAAATCTTCATAAATATTTCTTTTCATGAGGAATCCAAATCCCACAATGTAAAATATAATAAGAGGAATCATAAGATCTGATAAAAAGAGCAGGATTTTCATAAAAACTCCAATTGAGTTGTTGATTTATCTTATTCCTGATGAGAGAAAAAAAGACCCGGGGAAAGATCACACTCCCCGGGGATATTTGCGGAATTTTACAATGTAATAGATGATGAACAACACTGCTGTAATAAACCATGTGATCGGATAACTGAAAATAATCGTAGAAATCTCCGGTCGGAAAGGTACGATGAAAAGAATCCAGATTACACGCAGGACGCAGATGCCGCCACAGGTCATGATCATGGGAATCAATACATCTCCGGTGCCGCGAAGAGCTCCCGACAAAAGTTCTATAAATACATATAGAAAGTAGGTGGGCGCAATCAGGTGCAGCATGTCCATACCGATGGTAACGACGGAACTGTCAGCGGAAAAAAGCCGGAAAAGCATTTCTCCTGCACCGAAGAAAAAGCCGGTGATGGCAAAAGCCGTTGCCAGAGCCATACTGATCCCTACAACTACACTTTTTTTCATTCGATCATATTTTCCTGCACCGTAATTTTGTCCTACAAAGGTAGTGACAGCGATTCCGAAAGCACTGTTTACCATCCAGTAAAAGGCATCAATTTTTCCAAATGCGGTCCAGGCGGCAATCGTATCCGTTCCGAAAGTGTTCAGAGAGGCCTGAATCATCATGTTGGAGGCCGAATACATAATCGTCTGAAATCCTGTAGGAAGTCCAATCCAGATCAAAGAAAGAAGAGCTGATTTATAAAAACGAATTTCTTTCAGTTCCAGACAGTACAGATCATCGGAGTGCATCAGCGCCCGTGTGACAAGGACGGCACTGACAGCCTGAGAAAATACGGTAGCAATGGCGACACCGCTTATTCCCATATGAAATACAAGAACAAGTACAATATCCAGTGCAATATTTAGGACACAGCATACGATCAGGTAGTAGAGCGGACGCCGGGAGTCTCCGACTGCCCGGAGAATGCTGGAACCGATATTGTAGATAAAAACAAAAAGGATTCCTCCAAAGTAAATTCTCAGATACAGTATGGAATCTGCCATCAGTGCTTTCGGTGTATTCATGATCCGAAGAATCCAGGGAGAGACAAGGATTCCCAAAACGGAGATAACCACACTTCCTACAATAGAAAAAGCATATGCAGTATGAAGTGACCGGTTCAGATGTTTTTGATCACCGGCACCGTAATACTGGGAAATAATGACGGTAGCTCCCGAAGCCAGTCCAACAAAAAATCCCACTACCAGGTTTACAATCTGTGCAGCAGAACCGCCTACGGCTGCAAGTGCTTCTTTTCCAACAAATCGACCCACGATAATGGTATCTGCTGTGTTGTAAAGCTGCTGAAAGAAAGTTCCAAGGACAATTGGAAAGAAAAAAAGCAGCAGTTGTTTCCAGATAACTCCCTCAATGATCTGATTTTGAGCTGTATCTGTTGTTTTCATAAATATAATCCCCCTGTAAGCAAAGTAATTTCGTGTTTATCTGTCTGGAGAATTCCATCATCCCGCATTTTTTTCAGCTCGCGCATCATGGCACTCCGGTCTACAGAAAGATAGTCTGCCAGTGAACTGTAAGAAAAAGGAAGGGTAAATACCTGTGACTGATTTTGAGCAGATAAAATAGAAAAATAACACAGCAGTTTATCACGGATGGTTCTCTGGCTCAATACTTCCAGCCGCTTGCTCAGCTGTACCGATTTCTGGGCAATGATCTGCAGGGCATTGTTGACCAGCTGACTGTGAAAAGCGCAGGCTTTAGAGCAGCGTTTTATCAGGTGAGAATAATCTATGTATAATATTTTACTGTCTTTTAAACTGTATATTTGAAGTGATCCTCCTGAAAAGGCAGTATAGGACAAAGGTTCACCAAAAAGACTTCCCGGTTCCAGCTGTTCCAGTATGGTCTGGCGGCCATCGGTGTGAGTTCTGAGAAGCTGAACCGTTCCTTCCATAACGATACCAATCTGTTCGCTGTTCTCATCATAGGAACAGACACGTTGTCCTGTCTGATACCATTTTTCTGATGCATGAAAACATACCATCATACGGTTCCATTCCGCTTTACTGATATTTTGAAAAATATGTTGAACCTTCTCCATGTTATCACCTCGTGAAAAATGCAAAAAAATATATAAAATTCATTGTTTTGTTGTATTTGCAACAGTATTTTCCTGAGAAAATGAATATAATATACCCAACAAGCAAATTTTATAGTATAATGCTATTATAAATCAAAGAAAGGTAAAGGTGAAGAGAAAATGAAAAAATATATTTGTGGACCGTGTGGATATGAGTATGATCCTGCAGTAGGAGATCCGGATAACGGAATTGCTCCGGGAACCGCTTTTGAAGATCTTCCGGATGATTGGGTATGTCCGATCTGTGGAGTAGGAAAAGAAGATTTTGAAGAAGAATAAAGGGGACAATGAGGATGAGTATTGTATTTGATAAAGAGCTTTACACAGGCAATGAACTGATTGACAATGAGCACAAAGAATTGATTGCCAGAGTAAATAAGTTGGTTGAAAGCTGTGAAAAAGGTACGGAAAAAACAACAGCTGTAAAAACACTGGATTTCCTGATGGATTATACAGAATTCCATTTTTCCGATGAAGAAAAGCTTCAGCAGGAAGTAGGGTATGATAAGCTGGATCAGCACAAAGAACAGCATGAAGCATTTAAGAAAGCGGTTGATGAACTGCGTCAGATGCTTGAAGAAGAAGAAGGCCCTACCGATGCTTTTGTGGCTGCAGTGAATAAAAATATCAGTCAGTGGCTTGTAGAACATATCCAGGGATGGGACAAGGCGGTAGCTGAATATATCAGAACAAAATAAAACATTTTGAGAGAGGTGAACCTTTTTAAGGTACACCTTTTTCAAAATACGGAAAAAGGAGACAACATGAAAGCATTAAAATTAAGAGAAAATTTTTACTGGACAGGTATCGTGGATGATACGCTTCGTGTATTTGATATTATCATGTATACGGAATTTGGTACTTCTTATAATTCCTATCTGATGAAAGCCGGAGATAAGACGATTTTATTCGAGACTGCCAAGGCAAAGTTTTTTGATGAATATCTGGAATCATTGAAAGAGCTCACGGATGTGACAAAGATTGATTATCTGGTCGTAAATCACACAGAACCGGATCATGCGGGAAGTGTGGAAAAGCTTCTGGAACTGAACCCGGGGCTGAAGATTATTGCTACAGGCTGTGCCATCGGTTTCCTGAAAGAAATTGTAAATGGTGAGTTTACTGCGATTCCTGTAAAAGACAATCAGGAAATGAAGATCGGGGATAAGACACTTCGTTTTATGGTAGTGCCGAATCTGCACTGGCCGGATACCATGTATACCTATATTGAAGAAGAACAGATTCTGGTGACCTGTGATTCCTTCGGGTCTCATTATGGATTCCATGATGTTCTGGTAAGCAAGGTGACAGACCATGAAGGGTACATGCGTGCTACCAAGTATTATTTCGACTGTATTATCGGTCCTTTCAAGTCCTACATGCTGAAAGCCCTGGCAAGAGTGAGAGAACTGGATCTTTCCATGATCTGCCCGGGACATGGTCCTGTGCTGGATGACAGATTGGATTTCATTATGGATACCTATGAAAAATGGTGTACGGTTATAAATCCAAATCCGAAAAAGACCGTTATTATTCCGTATGTAAGTGCTTATGGATATACGGCACAGCTGGCAGCGAAAATTGCGGAAGGTATCAAAGACAGCGGTGATATTGATGTGCGCTGCTATGATATGGTTACGGCAGACCAGGCAAAAGTTCTGGAAGAACTGGGATTTGCAGATGGTATTTTGTTCGGAACACCTACTATCGTGGGAGAGGCACTGAAACCCATCTGGGATCTTACTACCTCTATTTTCGCAGGAACCCACGGCGGAAAGCTGGCAAGTGCTTTCGGAAGTTATGGCTGGAGCGGCGAAGGTGTTCCACATATTATTGAGCGTCTCAAACAGCTGCGTATGAAAGTGGTTGACGGATTCCGTGTCCGCTTCAAACCGGGTGAGAATAACCTGATTGATGCTTATGATTATGGTTATAATTTTGGATGCATTCTGCAGGAGAAAGAAAATCCGAAGAAAGCTTCCGGACGCAGTACACTGGTGAAATGTCTGGTATGCGGTGAAATTTTCGATTCCTCCATGGAAGTATGCCCTGTCTGCGGAGTGGGCAAAGAGAACTTTGTTTCGGTAGAAGCAGAGGAAGTTCGTTATACCAATAATACGAAAGATTTCTATGTAATTATCGGAAATGGCGCAGCCGGCCTGAATGCGGCTAAGGCAATCCGGGAACGGGATAAGACAGGTTCCGTGATCATGATCTCCAATGAACCTTACAGTACGTATAACCGTCCGATGCTGACCAAGTCTATCATGGCAGATCTGGATGCAGATCAGATTGCAGTCCAGGAAACCTCCTGGTATGAGGAAAATAATATCATTCAGCTGCTCGGAAAAGAAGTGACCTCTATCGATGTGGAAAATAAAGAAATCGTTATGAGCGATGGAATGAAATTGAAATATACAAAACTGATCTATGCTGCAGGATCTGAGTGTTTTATTCCTCCGATTCCGGGCCACGATAAACCGGAAGTAGTTGCAATTCGCCGTCTCGCAGATACGAAGAAGATCGAGAAGCTCCTGCCGGAGGTAAAACATGTGGCAGTGATCGGCGGAGGTGTCCTTGGTCTGGAAGCTGCCTGGGAGATGAGAAAAGCCAGATGTGAAGTGACAGTTTTGGAGCTTGCACCGGTTCTTATGGGGCGTCAGCTGGATGAAGCTGCAGGAGACGTCCTGAAAAAGATTGGACAGGATCAGGGAATCCGGATCCACACAGGCGTACAGATCACTTCCATCGAGGGAGAGGATCATGTGACCGGAGTGAAACTGGCAGATGGTACTATAGTACCGGCAGAGCTGGTTATCATTTCCGCAGGTGTCCGTGCTAATGTGGCACTGGCAAAAGCAGCCGGAGTGGAAGTGGATCGTGCGGTAGTTGTCAACAGTAAGATGGAGACAAATGTAAAAGACATCTATGCATGCGGTGACTGTGCACAGTATGAAGGAATCAATTATGCAATCTGGCCGCAGGCTGTAGAACAGGGAAAAGTGGCAGGTGCCAATGCCGTCGGTGAAGCGCTGGAATACACAACAGTTCTGGCAGCTTTAAACTTCCATGGAATGAATACAGCACTGTTTGCGGCGGGAGATGCAGGAAAGAATCCAAACCTAGTATATAAAACAGTAGAATTCAAAGATATGGGCAAGAAACAGTATCAGAAATACTACTTCTTGAATAACAGACTGTGCGGCGTGATCCTGATTGGAGATGTAAGCCGGATGGGAGAGATGACAGAAGCATTGGAAAAACATCTCACATATGCGGAAGTAATGAAATAATACGGACAGGGGACAGACCTGTGTCCTATTTTTAGGACACAGGTCTGTCCCCTGTCCGTACTGTCTGTTAAAAGCAACTGCTGGTTGACAAATTTTCAGCCGCACTTGCTGGTTGTCAACCGGATTCTATGCTACAATTCTTATAACGATATCGGAAGAGAAATGCATTTTCATCAAATTATATGAGAAGAAAGGCGGTTTGTTATGATATTAGCGGATAAGATTATGAGATTGAGAAAGCAGAATGGTTGGTCACAGGAAGAGCTGGCAGAGAAAATGGGTATTTCCAGACAGTCTGTATCAAAATGGGAAAGTGGGACTTCGATTCCTGATCTGGATAAGATAATTAAGATGAGCGGAATCTTTGGAGTGACTACGGATTATCTGTTAAAAGATGATATTGAGGAAGTGACTCCGGAAACTTCGGTGGAACCCTGCGAAGAAAAGAATGTACGAAATGTTTCGTTGGAAGAGGCGAATGCGTTTATGGAGCTTACCCGGAAGGTTTCCGGCAGAATTGCTCTGGGAGTTTGCCTGTGTATTATTTCTCCGGTATGGTTGATTTTGTTGGGCGGGTTATCGGAATTAGAAATTCCGGTGGTTTCTGAAGAACTTGCAGGAGGACTGGGGACAGCAGTGCTTCTTCTCATCATAGCAGCAGGTGTGGCCATACTGATTATCAATGGAATGAAACTGTCCGGTTATGAATATTTGGAAAAAGAAAACATAGAACTTGCATATGGGGTTCAGGGAATTGTGGAAAAGCAAAAAGAGCAGTTTGAACAGACCTATCGAACATGTATTGCCATCGGTGTAGTATTATGCATTATCGGTGTGGTTCCGATTCTGCTTGCAGCAGGAATGAAAGCTTCAGACTTTCTCTGTATTGTCTGTGTAGATATTCTCCTGATCTTTGTAGCTTGCGGAGTGTATCTTTTTATCTGGTCTGGCAGCATTCATGGCAGTTATACAAAATTACTTCAGACGGAAGATTATACGGAAGAAAAGAAAGAGACCAGAAAACGGACAGACTTTTTCCCGGGAATTTATTGGTGTATCGTTACTGCGGTGTATCTGGCTGTTAGTTTCCGTTCCAACAGCTGGAGCACTTCATGGATCATCTGGCCTGTAGCAGGTGTACTCTTTGCGGCATTGTATGGAATTTTAAATGCAGTGATGGGAAAACGGAAGTAGCGTAAAGAAGCGGACAGGACACAGGTCTGTCCCCTGTCCGCTTCCCCTGTCCGTCGTTTAGTCAACTTTTGGCAGTCCTGCAAATCCTTTTTCCAGATCTTCATCTGTAGGAATGTAATCAGTCATTTCACCATTATTGAATTTTTCATAAGCAACCATATCGAAATATCCGGTTCCGGTCAGTCCGAACAGGATTGTCTTTTCTTCTCCGGTCTCTTTACATTTCAGTGCTTCATCGATAGCAACTTTGATTGCATGGCTGCTTTCCGGTGCAGGAAGAATACCTTCCACACGGGCAAATCTGGTTGCAGCTTCAAATACGCTGGTCTGTTCTACGGATACAGCTTCCATCAGTCCGTCATCATACAGCTGGGACAGAACAGAACTCATGCCATGATAACGAAGACCGCCGGCGTGGTTTGCGGATGGGATAAACCCACTTCCCAGAGTATACATTTTGGCCAGAGGGCATACTTTTCCGGTATCACAGAAATCATATGCATACTTTCCACGGGTCAGGCTCGGGCAGCTTGCAGGTTCTACAGCTATGAACTGGTAATCTTTTTCTCCTCGCAGTTTTTCACCCATAAATGGAGCAATCAGTCCTCCCAGATTAGAGCCGCCGCCTGCACAGCCGATGATAACATCCGGTGTGATATGATATTTATCCATGGCAGCTTTGGCTTCCAGACCAATGACTGACTGATGAAGCAGTACCTGACTTAGCACAGAACCCAGTACGTAACGGTAGCCCTCACGGGTAGTGGCGGCTTCTACAGCCTCAGAAATGGCACATCCAAGGCTTCCTGTGGTTCCCGGAAATTCTTTCAGGATTTGACGGCCCACATTGGTGGTATCAGATGGTGATGGAGTTACATTTGCTCCATAAGTATGCATTACTTCGCGGCGGAATGGTTTTTGCTCATAAGAACATTTTACCATGTATACATTACAGTCCAGACCCAGGTATGCACAAGCCATGGACAATGCAGTCCCCCACTGTCCGGCTCCTGTCTCTGTAGTTACGCCTTTCAAGCCTTGTTTCTTGGCGTAATAAGCCTGAGCAATAGCAGAATTTAGTTTGTGACTTCCGGAAGTATTATTTCCTTCAAATTTGTAGTAAATTTTTGCTGGAGTATCCAGTGCTTTTTCAAGGCAATAAGCCCGTACCAGAGGTGAAGGTCGGTACATTTTATAAAAATCCAGAATTTCCTGAGGAATATCAAAATATGCAGTCTCATCATCCAATTCCTGTTTTACCAGTTCATCACAGAATACATGTTCCAGTTCTTCTGCGGTCATGGGCTGCAGTGTGCCGGGATTCAGAAGTGGTGCAGGTTTATTTTTCATATCAGCACGCATGTTATACCACTGTTTTGGCATTTCGTTTTCTTCAAGATAAATTTTATAGGGGATTTTAGTGTTTTCAGCCATAGTGTTGCCTCCTTTTTCATTATGCTTTATCGTGGTAGCACATTAAATTACCTTATTATAAAGCGATATACTGCACATTGTCAAGGAGCACTGGTATATTCAATATTTAAAAGTACATGGGAGAATGATATACTGAAAAAGAAAGTAGTATCTTCTACTAAATGACACAGTCAAGATAATGTCTCCGGCGGATTGCCGAGGCATATTTGAATTACTGGAGAAAAGTAGAATGTAAATGGGGAAAGGGAGGAAGCTTATGAAAAAACGTCTTGCAATTCTGGCACTGATTATTATGAATATTACAATGGGTATATTAGTTTTTCTGTTTCTTAAAGGATTATTCGATGATAAGATCGATGTGCAGGTAAGTAAGATTATTTCTTCGTATTTGAATGAAAATGGGAAATTTGATTATGATGAAGAAATTTTAGAAAAAGCAGCGCTGGATGTCTATGAGTATGCACTTAAGTTGGAAAAAAAGGGATCAATTCAAGGGACTGCATATTGTAAAGAAGGGTATTCGGTATCTTTTTTTCTGAAAGATGGGACGACAACTGTATATTTGCCGCCAATTGAAGATTATTATTCCGGTGGTGAAGATTTTGGTGTTTATGTAATAGATTTAACAACAGCGAGCGATGTAAATAGTCTGGGCTATTCCAATCCGGGAGATACAATAGTTGATTCTTGTGAAAAGGCTTGGAAAATGGATTATGATAATGACATTACGATAAGTGAATTGAAAAGTTGCATGAACGCTTTAGACGAAAATAATGTACGAGCGATATTCTGGAGAGGCCATGGAGGAATATATGTAACTGAAAATGATGAAACGGTTTTCTGTTTTTGTCTCAATGAAAAGGTAACCGAGGAAAAAGAGGAAAAATACAAAGAGGATCGTGAGGGAAAAGATAAAAGCGATCCTCCGGTCATAGATGTATATGATGGTAAGAAAAGGTATGCTATTAATTATAAATTTATTGAAAAGTATATGTGTAATGTATACGGAGGCCTGTTTATTACAGGGGCTTGTGAAAGTGGAGCAGATGGCGGGAAAATGGCATTACCCATTCTGGATAAAGGATTTGATGCTTATGTAGGTGTAAATGATAATGTCAATCAGTTGTATTCCAATGAGATTTTAAGTCAGGTGGCGAAGAATTTAACTCAAAAGGATGAGGATGGATATTACATGGATATTGAAACAGCTCTGAATAAGGCTGAGAAGAGTTATGAGGAGAGTTTTGGGGATAAATTAAACATTCCGCTATTAGGTGCAGGTGGGAAGTTTGTTTTGGCTCAGCAATCGGTATTTCGTCTGATTAATCCAGGTGTTGACGGTTTGATAACATCTAAGGATGGGACAGTTGATTTGAAACAAGTATCGCTTGTCATGACGCAGATAGCTCAAGAAGGGACATGCAGTGCATACTCCCGAATAGATGGTGATGCACTGAAACAATCATCAGGTAGTTTTAGAATTGATAATATGGAAAAAAATGCAGCATATGAATTAGATATTTATTTTGGAAGTAACTTGATAAAGAAAGTTCCACTTTATGATGTTGGTCCTGGCATTGAAGAATTGACTATTGATCTGAGTGTAGCTTATATAGATATTGTTGTTAATGACATAGAAGGGAACTTTTTATATTAGATGCCAATGTGAAAATATATGGTGAGTGCGGCGATAGTGGGACAAATGGCCTAATACAGGAAGCAGTGCCTTACAAGAATGATAAGGGTGAGACTGTGTTTAGATTGCCGGTTACTCCTGGAACATATCATATTTTGATATCTGCGGACGATTATGGTGATATCTGCGGACGAAGTGGCTGTTTCAAAAAATACAACATTAACATATGTGATGGGCGATATTGTTACATTATATGCAGATGTTGTTAGACAGTATGAAGAAAAATATGGGACATTGAAGTTTTGTGCTGATCCATGGAATTCCAGCTATTATCTTGGGGTGTTTCATTTAGGTCTGATAGATTTTGATCATGATGATGTAGAAGAACTGGTAATTGGTTACGCTGTACCACATCCGAATATGGAAGGTATTTCATGGCTTTATATGGATGTCTGGAGTATTGAGAGTGGTACGCCGGTGATGAAGTATGAAGGCGCAACAATAACACAAAGCGATGTGGGCCGGCATTGTGAATATACTTGTTTGGACGGTACTTATTATCTGGTAAAGGGCTTTGACGGGTCAGGAATAGATCTGCAGCTGTTAGAAATGAAAAACAAAGTCTTTTCAACAGCATATACATTAAAAGTATCAGATATGGATTTTGCTCCATATCTGAATGGTACTGTTATTCCTCAAAAAATGTTTTATGATTTTTATTATAATGTAAGGGATAATGCAGAAAAGTATGGCGGAACTATTTTTATTGGCGAGCCTCCGAGTAAAAATGATATACAGAATTCTTTGAATCAGGCTCGGGAGCGTATTGGGGTGGATAAAAAATAGAAAGTACTTTCAAAAAGCCTTGGAATATTTGAAAGTGCATGGAAAAATGGTATACTAAAGGGAAAGTGATATTTACTTGATAAAATACTTATGAAGGAATGAATATGGATTATTATAAGAAAACAATTGTTCCTGTGATTGAGTCACACTATGAGAATCTCTCTGCTGTAGAAAAAAATATTGCGGATTTCTTTATCAATAATAAGGAAAGAATGGATTTTTCCTCCAAGAATATTTCAAGCCTTTTGTATGTATCGGAAGCTTCCCTGTCCCGATTTGCAAAAAAATGTGGATACAAGGGATATCGGGAATTTGTTTATCATTATCAGGAGGCATTTGAGGAAGAGAATCAGCATATTACAGGGCAGATGCGAAAAGTATTTGATGCTTATCAGGAACTTTTGAATAAAAGCTACAATCTGGCGGACGAGGACCAGCTTCGTAGAGTGGTAGAAATGATGTCTCAAAGAAACAGAGTATTTGTATATGGAAAAGGCAGCTCTGGTCTTGCAGCCAGAGAAATGCAGTTTCGATTTATGAGATTGGGTCTGGATATGGATGCCATCGATGACAGTGATACGATGCGAATGCATTCTGTGATTTCGGATGACAGATGTCTGGTTATGGGAATCAGTATCAGCGGAAAGACAGAAGAAGTAATTAGTTCACTTTGGCAGGCTCATAAAAACGGAGCGGGAACGGTGCTGTTCACAGCAAACAGTAGACAGGAATACGCGCAATTCTGTGACGAGATTATCTGTGTGGCTGCAAGGAAGAATCTTGAATTTGGAAATCTGATCTCCCCTCAATATCCGGTTCTTGTGATGGCGGACATATTATACGGCTATTATCAGGAGATTGACTGGCAGAGAAAACAGGAGATTTACGGTACTACAGTTAAGGCATTGAAACGAAAGGAAAAAGGTGATTTGATATGATTATCAAAAATGCTATGGTGTACACAGAAGAAGGAATTTTTGAAAAAAAGGATATTTATATTCGCGATGGAAAATTTGTGGATCTGGCACAGGAAGAGGACGAGATCGTTGACGGCGAAGGGTGTTATGCAATCCCTGGACTGACAGATATTCATTTCCATGGATGTGTGGGCAGAGATTTCTGTGACGGTACGGAAGAAGCGATACAGGCAATTGCGGATTACGAAGCTAGTGTGGGAGTGACAACAATTGTTCCGGCCACAATGACATTTTCAGAAGATAAACTGACGCAGATTGCCCGGGCAGCCAGAGCACATAAAAATGAAAAAGGTGCGATCCTCTGCGGTATCAATATGGAAGGTCCGTTTATTGCCATGAAAAAGAAAGGTGCTCAGAACGGTAAGTACATTCATAAACCAGATATAGAGATGTTTGACCGTCTTCAGAAAGAAGCAGGCGGATTGTTCAAGCTGGTGGATCTGGCACCGGAAGAAGAGGGAGCCATGGAATTTATCCGTGCCAAAAAAGATGAAGTGGTTTTGTCCATCGCTCATACCACCACAGATTATGAGACTGCCAAAATAGCCATTGAAGAAGGTGTGCATCATATGACCCATCTCTATAATGCCATGAATCCCATCAATCACAGAGAACCGGGACCGATAATCGCAGCTTCTGATGATGACCGATGTGAGGCAGAGTTGATCTGTGACGGTGTTCATATCCACCCGGCGATCGTTCGGAATACTCTCAAAATGTTTGGACCTGACCGTGTGATCTTTATCAGTGATACCATGATGGCAGCAGGTCTTTCTGACGGCATGTATGAGCTTGGAGGACAGCCGGTAATTGTGAAGGGTAATCATGCGACCCTGGAGGACGGAACACTGGCAGGATCCAATACCAACCTGATGGAATGTATGAAGACAGCTGTATTGAAGATGCAGGTTCCGTTGGAGACAGCGGTCCGTTGTGCTGCAGTCAATTCCGCAAAATCTGTGGGAATTTATGATCAGTACGGAAGTATCACACCGGGAAAAGTTGCCAATGTGGTATTGTTAAGCATGAATGATCTGGAAACGAAGCAGGTTATTTTAAAAGGAAAAAGAGTATCTTGAAAAGAGAAAAGAATCTCCGGAGAAAATGAAAAATCTCCGGAGATTTTGTATATACAACAAAGAAAGAGCACACTGTTTTCTCCCGGTTCCGACATTTGTTTACATAAATCCCGATTGAATTGTTTGAAAATATCAAACAATTCTGACCACTATTTGACTTTAAAAAAGTCAATAGGTTTTCCACATTATTTTGTGTTATCATTCGATTTATCACTTATTCACAAAACATTTGTTTCGTTTTTAGTTATGTAAATCGAGGTTCTCCACATACAAAAATGTGGAAAAAGTGGATAACTTTGTGTATAACTCGATTTTACGGCATTTCAGGTGTTTTTGTTTGTGGATAACTCGAGGATAACTTTTAGCTTATCCACCTCAATTGTGTTAATTTTCGACACAATTTGTTAATATTTACTAAATACCTTTTTTATTTTCCAATTTTCTGCGGCATACGGGATCGGACACTTACGGCATTTTTTACAGTGAGAAGTTTTGCAGATATTTTTCAGCCGAGGCTACACAATTTGCACCGTCTGCGGCTGCCGTAATAATCTGTCGAAGCTGTTTTGTGCGGATATCGCCTGCTGCATAGATTCCGGGAATATTGGTCTGCCCGTTTTCACCTGCCACTACATAACCTTTTGTATCCAGGTGAATCAAATCTTTGATAAACCCGGTGTCAGGGATAATACCAACTGCAATAAAGATGCCATTTACATTTATACGTTCCGTCTGTTTCGTGTCCGTCGTTTCTGTCTGAATCCATTCTACCTGGTTGCTGCCTCCGATTTCCGTCACACATCGGTTCCAGCATAGTTCGATATTGGAGATATTACGCAGGGCATCCTGCAGGACTTTGGCAGCCCGCAGTTCATCTCTTCGATGAATCAGATAAACTTTTTTGCATGTTCTGGAAAGGAAGATTGCATCTTCCACCGCCACATCTCCACCGCCGACGACAGCTACGGTTTTGTCCTTAAAAAATGCACCATCGCAGGTGGCACAATAAGAAACACCCATTCCTGAAAATTCATCTTCTCCCGGAACTTCGAGCTTTCTGTGAACAGCTCCTGCCGCCAGAACTACAGTTTTTGCCCGATACTCTTCTTTTTTTGTATGGACAATCTTAATTTCTCCCTCCAGGGATATAGATCGGACTTTTCCTCTGACGATTTTACCTCCTTGAGCCAGCAAATGGTCTTTCATTTTTTCTGCCAGATCCATGCCGCTGATACCCGGAAGTCCCGGATAATTATCCACTTCATAGGTGTTGACGATCTGTCCGCCCTGAATAAAACTCCCTTCCATAACAAGTATGGATAATCCCGCTCTTTTTCCGTAAATTCCGGCTGTCAGTCCGGCGGGACCGGAGCCGATAATGATCATATCATAAATAGTTTCCATTGTTTTCCTCCTGCATTCAAATATCGATTATCCCCAGTGTAACATATTTCCATGGTATTTTACATATGTTAATAGTAATTCCATATCCTCGGAGTTCTATGCAGATTTCAAAAAAACATTGGAAACCGATCCTTGCAGGGGGATTGATTTTTGCCGGAGTTCTGTCTGCTCCTTCCCTTATCTCCGTCGGAAAATCATATTATACCAATCATCAGTTTGAAGCATTTACGGAAGCCCTATTTACGGTTGATGTAAGCAACAGTGCTCTGAACCTCCACTATACACTTGCTAATCCTGAAAATCTGGGGATTACGGAGTATTCTGTCTCTCTGGGATCCTTTGATCCGTCTCAGGTATCGGCAGGACTTATTGCATGTGAAAACCGCAGATCGGCATTGAAAGAATTTCCTTATGAACAATTGAATCGGGAAAATCGGCTTACCTGTGATATTCTGAGCCTTGCTTATGAAACAGAGCTTTTGCCGGGAAATAATTATCTGTTGGAAGAATATTTGAGCCCTTCTCTTGGTACGCAGGCGCAGCTTCCTGTTCTTCTGGCAGAATATACTTTTCGGAAGGAACAGGATATTCAGGATTATTTGAAATTGCTGGCATCAGTGGATACATATTTTGATGGATTACTGGAGTTTGAGCAGCTGAAATCTCAAAATGGGACTTTTATGAGTGATCGGACAGTGGAGAGGGTTATCAGTCAGTGTTCCTCCTTTGTCCAGAATCCGGATGATAATTATCTTTCTTCTGTCTTTTGTGAAAAAATATCTGCTCTATCCGGAATGTCTGAAAAAAAGAAGGAAGCCTATACCAGATTGCATGAAAAAATTTTAAAAGAGCAGGTTTTTCCGGCGTACCAGAAACTGATGGATGGTTTGTATCTGCTGAAAGGTACGGGGAAAAATGCAGGAGGTTTATGTGGTTTTACAGGAGGAAAAACTTATTATGAGTATTTGTTGAAAAGTAACTGCGGACTTTACGAATCGGTATCTGAGATTCAGACACGTCTGTTGAAACAGCTTCAGTTGGATATGAATGAATGCGGAGAGATCATCAGCCGTAATCCTGATCTGATCAAAGAGATAGGTTCTGCGAATCATATATCTGCACAGGAAGAGAGCAGTCCGGAAGAGATTCTGGAAACTTTGCGTGAAAAAATAAATCAGGATTTTCCGGAGGCTCCGGATACTACTTATGAAGTAAAGTTTGTTCCTGACGCGCTGGAAGCTTATTTAAGCCCTGCGTTTTATTTGACTGCCCCGATAGATACTCTTAGCCCCAATGATATCTATATCAACCGATACGCCGATCTGAAAGGAATTCAGCTCTTTACAACGCTTGCCCATGAAGGTTTTCCCGGACATCTGTATCAGACAATATATTTTGCATCCACGGATCCGCCGCATATACGGTATGCCCTGAATATGGGTGGTTATGTGGAAGGATGGGCAACCTATATCGAAACCTATGCTTATGGATATTATGATGAAGACCCGGATCTTTCCAGATTGGAATGGCTGAATCGTTCCCTGAATCTATGTATTCTTTCTTTGATGGATACGGGGATTCATTATGATGGATGGGATCGGATACGGTCTGCGGAATTCTTGGAAAACTTTGGCATCGCCAATAAAGATACTCAGGAAGAGATTTATCAGGTAATTGTGGAAGATCCAACAAATTATCTTAAATATTATATGGGCTATCTTCATTTCCTGGATCTACGGGAAGAACGGAGACAGGAAGAAGGAGATGCATTTGATATCCGGGAATTTCATAAAGCAATACTGGAAACAGGCCCCTGCCAGTTTCCGATCCTTGAAAAGTATTTGTAATCTTTGCCTCACTGTGCTATGATGCTTCAAAAGAATATCATTGAACGGAAAGCAGGAGGTGAAAAAGATGCCGAATCCTATGGATATGATGAAAATTATGGGAATGTGGAATACTTTCAAATCCAATCATCCCAAGTTTCCTAAATTTATGGCTGCGGCAGCTCAGCCGGGAGTATTGGCTGAAGATACCATCATAGAAATGAAAATTACGACAGCTGACGGCCGTTCCCTGGAAACGAATCTGAAGATTAAAAAATCAGACATCGATTTGTTCCATCAGTTAAAAGAAATGAATCTGCAATAAGCATCACGGGGTCAAAAGCTTTTGACCCCGATTTTTGTTCGAATTATCTGTAATTTCTGAAAAACTCTTTCAGATTGGTAAGTGCTGTTACAAGAGTATTGATTTCTTTTTCCGAGAGTCCCGCAATCAGGGACTGAATCATATCTTCATGAAACTTTTTGTGGTGGTTAAATGCCTTTTTTCCTTTATCAGTGAGAGAAATCAACACTACACGGCGATCTTCATTGCTGCGTACCCGGTGAATGTATCCTTTTTTTACTAAGTTATTTACAGATATCGTCAAGGTACCGACGGTTATGGAAAGTGATTTGGCAACGGATGACATATTTCTTGGCTCTTCGATTCCTACCGCTTCAATTACGTGCATATCATTATTGGTTATATCTTTAAACTCCGGCGTGATGATTGCCTTTGCTTCAATATCCATAATTTCGTTAAAAAGTTTTACCAGAACTTCGTGAAAAGTATCGTATGCTTTGTCCATATATTCACCCCTTTGAAAAGGAATTTGATTTGTGCAGGCGCAGATTGCGTTAGGTTTATTATATCATATTTCATTCTGCTTTCTCAACTACAGGTTTTATAATAAAAAAAACTTTCATGCTTGATTTCTATGGCTTTCAATGATACGATTAACCCGAAACATACAACACTCTTTTAGATAAGGAGGAATTTTTATGCCAAATAGTTATACTGCCGAGGCATTAGCTGATTATGATAAAGCATACCGTATGGGAAAAAAAGAAGGACAGACACTTCCTGTTCTTGATGATATATTGAAAGAGAAAAATATAGTCGCTGCGCGGGAAATTCCGTTGGGACTGGTGCAGATCCCTTCTGAGCAGCTGGTAGGTACAAAAACTGCCGGCAGAAGTACCGCATTCAGTAAAAGTTTTTATCCTATACTTAAGGAAAATACGGAATTTGCAGCCAAATGGATGGAGCTTTATAAGGCTCATATGAATGAGGGAATCCGTGATCCGATCAAAGCTTATGAATTTATGAATAAATTTTATGTGGAAGAGGGGAATAAAAGGGTCAGTGTTCTGAAGTTTTTTGATGCGGTTTCGATTCCGGGAATTGTTACCCGTATTGTACCGCCTCGTTCCAACGATAAAGAGACAAAGATATATTATGAATTTATGGATTTCTACAGTTTATCGGAGATTAATTATATCTGGTTTACCCAGGAAGGCAGTTTCGCAAAACTGCAGCGTCTTGTAGGAAAACGTCCGGATGAAGTATGGACGGATGATGATAAGCTGAATTTTAGTTCTGCATATACGAGATTCAGTGCTGAATTTGCGGCAAATGGAGGAAATAAACTTCCCATTACCCCGGGAGATGCTTTTCTTTCCTTTATCCGTCTGTATGATTATCAGTCCCTGGGCGAGATGACTTCCAGTGAGATGAAAGAAAAACTGATCAAATCATGGGATGAATTTAAATTGCTGATCACAGATGATTCTGTAGAATTGCAGATGGATCCCACAGCAGAGGGAGAAGTGAAAAAGAATCTTTTCGCCCGTCTGATTCCGGTAAGTGCGCCGAAGCAGCATGTGGCATTTATCCACGAAAAGACGGCGGAAACCTCCGGATGGACATATTCTCATGAACTGGGAAGGATGCATTTGCAGCAGACTTTTGAGGATCAGATCAGCACTACTTCTTATGAGAATGCAACGGAGGAAAATGCGGAAGAACTACTTGCAAAGGCTATAGCCGATGGCAACAATCTGATTTTTACAACCTCTCCGCCGCTTTTGAAGGCAAGCCTGAAAGCGGCTATTGAGCATCCGGAAGTAAAAATTCTGAACTGTTCTCTTAATACATCCCATCGTTATATTCGTACGTATTATGCACGAATGTATGAGGCGAAGTTTCTGATGGGTGCCATCGCCGGTGCCATGGCTTCCAACGGCAAAATCGGCTATATTGCGGATTATCCTATCTTTGGTATGACGGCAAATATCAATGCGTTCGCTCTGGGAGCGAAGATGGTGAATCCGCGTGCAAAAATCTATCTGGAGTGGTCTACATTGAAAAATCACGATGTGGCTGAGAGCTTCAGGAAAAATGAAGTACATTATATTTCCGGCCAGGATATGATTATTCCGGGAGAGCCCAGCCGTCATTTCGGTCTTTATCGTGCCGATGAGAATTCACCTATTAATCTGGCTATGCCTGTATGGCACTGGGGTAAATTCTACGAAAAGATGATCCGCAATATTATGAATGGATCATGGAAATATGATGATGCTTCTGATAACACAAAGGGATTGAATTATTGGTGGGGAATGTCTGCGGGCATCATAGAAGTTATCTGTTCCAAGCATCTCCCGATTGGTACTGCACGTTTGATTGACCTTTTGAAGGACACGATCTGCCGGGGCGACTTTAATCCGTTTTCCGGTGTTCTGTATTCACAGAATGGTCTTGTGCAGAGAGACGCAGACAAAGTAATGAGTCCGGAAGAAATTATCACCATGGACTGGCTTGCTGAAAATGTAATCGGATTTATTCCGAAGATGGATGAACTGATTGAAAAAGCAAAACCGGTTGTTCTTTTGCAGGGTATTGATAATCCGGAATAAGAAAGGGATTCACTTATGAGGATTTTAGCAATAGCCGATGAAGAATCAAAGTATCTGTGGGATTTTTTTGAAAAAGAAAAACTGGAGGGAGTCGACCTGATTCTCTCCAGTGGTGATTTAAATCCGAACTATCTGTCATTTCTGGCGACATTTACATCAGCACCTGTACTTTACGTACATGGAAATCATGATGATAAATATGAAAAGACTCCGCCGGATGGCTGTATCTGTATTGAAAATCAGATTTATGTGCATGAAGGTGTCCGCATTCTCGGACTGGGGGGATCTATGCGATATCGTCCGGGGATTAACCAGTATACAGAAAAAGAAATGCGAAGAAGGGTACAGAAAATGCGTATGAAGCTTTTCTTCAAAGGTGGATTTGATATTCTTCTGACCCATTCTCCGGCTTATCAGCTCAATGATGGCAGGGATCTGCCCCATCAGGGCTTTCAGGTGTTTAACACATTGATGGATAAGTATCATCCGCGTTTTTTTATTCATGGACATGTACATATGGCTTATGGAAGACAGCATAAAAGATATGACCAATATGGAGATACCCATGTGATCAATGCATTTGAACGATGTGTGTTTGATTATGAGGATGAAAATCTGAAAGAACACTTGAAACATTAAATTTGTTAGCTAAATGTCGATAAATGTAGATTGGCGGATAAATCAATATCTCCTTACCAACGTCATTGGTAAGGAGATATTGATTTATCCGCCTCACAACTTTTATTCGGATTTATTCTTTTTCATCTGCATCCGTTTGATTACTTTCAAACGTGTGAATTCTTCTCTTTCTTTTTCCTCAAGAGCATTGGTTATATCTTTTGTTAACTGCTCATAATGAGGAATGGTTATGTTTTTCAAAGCGTTTGCACGTTTCTGGGTTTTTTTGATGTTGCTTGCCAGGCGGTAAGCGGAATTTTCTACCATAGACAGTTTAATGGTCAGTTCTTTCACTTTTTCAAATGCCTGTTTGGCCTCATCCAGAGATTCTTTCGTGCTGTAAAAAGCATAGGTAGGAAGATTACCGCCGGGATTGGATTCTACCAGAGGAATTTCCGTGCCCATGATGCTTCGCGTTTTAATGCGGATGGAATCTTCGATCGGTACCGTGTAGGAAATAGTCTGAACGGTATTGATACCGATCTCCATGTTGGCTTTCTGCAGTGCCGCATAGGCATTGCGGAAGGTCTGATCAATCTGAGACTGGATTCCCTTTGCTTCTTCAATCAGATCCATCATTTCACGAATCAGGATGTTACGCTTCTTATCCATAAGGTCAAAGCCCTGAAGAGCAAGAGCAAGAGAGTTTTTAGCCAGAATCAGGTTTCCTTTGGTAGGAAAGGTATTTGGATCCATACAATTCCCCCCTTTTTATTCCATCATGGCGTTGGCTTCGTTTTTAGCTTCCTCTACCAGATTCAGTTCGGTAGGCTGGTAGTACTGATCCAGAATCTTGGTATCGATACGGTCAAGTTCTTCCTTAGGCAGAAGTCCAAGAAGCTTCCAGCCAATATTGAGAGTTTCTTCGATGGTACGGTTTTCAAATTCGCCCTGTCCCACAAACTGCTTTTCAAAGGCATTTCCGAAAGTCAGATATTTTTTATCAAGCGGAGACAGTTCATCTTCACCGATAACGGATGCCAGAGCCCGGGCATCCCCCACTTTGGCATAGCAGGAGAAAAGCTGGTTGGCTACAGCCTGATGATCTGCCCGTGTATAGCCCTCGCCGATACCGTCCTTCATCAGTCGTGACAGAGAAGGAAGAACATTGATCGGCGGGTAAATGGATTGTCCGTGAAGCTGACGGTCAAGTACAATTTGTCCTTCTGTAATATAACCGGTAAGGTCAGGAATCGGGTGTGTAATATCGTCATTTGGCATGGTAAGAATAGGAATCTGTGTTACGGATCCGTTTCCGCCACGAACGATACCGGCGCGTTCATAAAGAGTTGCCAGTTCGCTGTAGAGATATCCCGGATAACCTTTTCTGGAAGGAATTTCTCCCTTTGAGGAGGAAACCTCACGCATAGCCTCACAGAAAGAAGTAATGTCGGTAAGGATAACCAGAATATGCATACCCTTTTCAAATGCCAGATATTCAGCAGCAGTCAAAGCAACCTTTGGTGTGATCAGACGCTCAACTACCGGGTCATTTGCCAGATTCAGATACATAACTACATGGTCGGAAACACCGCTTTCCTCGAAAGTACGGCGGAAAAATTCAGCCACATCATATTTTACACCCATAGCTGCAAATACAATGGCGAATTCTTCATCTGTGTCATCACCCAGAGAAGCCTGCTGTACAATTTGTGCAGCAAGTTTATCGTGAGGAAGACCATTGCCTGAGAAAATAGGGAGCTTCTGCCCACGAATCAAAGTGGTAAGTCCGTCGATGGCAGAGATACCTGTGCGGATATAATTTCGCGGATACTCTCTGGTGACAGGATTCAGTGGAAGTCCATTGATGTTTACTTTGGTATCGGAAACAATCGGTCCCAGACCATCAATCGGATTTCCGATTCCATCGAAGGTACGTCCCAGAATTTTTTCTGACAAGGCGATTTCCATCGGATGACCCGTAAGACGGGTGTGGGTATTGTTAAGGGACATATTCTCGGAACCTTCAAAGACCTGAATAACAGCCTTATCTTCGTAGACTTCTACGATTCGTCCCAGCTTTTTTTGCTTTTCATCTATAGTAAATTCTACAATTTCTTCGTATGCGGCATTTTTTACGCCCTCCAGAACCACCAGAGGACCATTGATTTCGCTTAAGCCTAAATATTCAATTGCCATTTTAAGTTCCTCCTTATGCGTTCTTTTCCAGTACCTTATTGTAGTATTCGTCTACGGCCTTTTTATAGTCGTCAAACATATCCAGTCTGTCATTGGGAACGTCGTATTTGATGGCAATAATACGCTCGAAAATATTGTCCTCTTTCAATACGGACATGGGCATTCCCATAGTAACCAGAGCTTTTGATTTTTTATAGAGATATAAAATGATTTCCATCATTTTATACTGCTTTTCCATAGGAACACAGGTATCCTCTTTGTGGAAGGCATTCTGCTGAAGGAAACCGAGACGGATTACACGGGCAATTTCCAGTACCAGTTTCTGATCGTCCGGGAGCACATCACTTCCAATCAGTTTTACAATTTCCATAAGACTGCTTTCTGTGTTTAGAAGAGCCATAATCTGATTTCTCAGGTCAATAAAGTTTTTGTTGACGTGTTCCTGATACCAGGGTGCCAGATCACCGAGGTATTCACTGTAGCTGGTGAGCCAGTGGATAGCAGGAAAATGGCGGGCATAGGCAAGGGATTTATCCAGTCCCCAGAAACAGCGGACAAAACGTTTGGTATTCATGGTTACCGGCTCAGAAAAGTCGCCGCCCTGTGGGGAAACGGCGCCGATAATGGATACACTTCCTTCTGTTCCATTTAAGTTCTGCATCATACCTGCACGCTCATAGAAAGCGGACAGACGTGATGCCAGATAGGCCGGGAAACCCTCTTCGGCAGGCATTTCTTCCAGACGTCCGGACAACTCACGAAGAGCTTCAGCCCAACGGGAGGTGGAATCAGCCATGATTGCCACATCATAACCCATATCACGATAATATTCAGCCAATGTAAGACCGGTATAGATAGAAGCCTCACGGGCTGCCACAGGCATATTGGAAGTATTTGCTATCAGAGCTGTTCTGTGCATCAACGGATTTCCTGTTTTCGGGTCTACCAGTTCGCCGAACTCTTCCAGAACCTGTGTCATTTCATTTCCACGTTCACCGCATCCGATGTAGATGATAATGTCTGCGTCGGACCATTTTGCAATCTGATGCTGTGTCATGGTCTTTCCTGTTCCGAAACCACCAGGTACGGCAGCAGTACCGCCTTTGGCAATGGGGAACATGGTATCCAGAATACGCTGTCCTGTGATCAGCGGTTTTGAAGCCGGAAAACGTTTGCTGGTGGGACGGGGAACACGAATCGGCCATCTTTGGCAAAGAGTCAGTTCCTTTGTGCTGCCGTCTGCAAGCTGAAGCGTTACAATCGGATTCAGAATCGTGTATTCTCCATCTGAAACCACTTTAATCACGGTTCCTTCTACATTTGGAGGAACCATGGATTTGTGCAGGATCGTGGCGGTTTCCTGGGTCTCCGCGATGATGGTACCGCCGGTGACGAAATCACCCTCCGATACAGTAAGATGAACCTGCCATTTTTTCTGAGTGTCAAGAGAATCTACGCTGACACCTCTGGTAATATATTTGCCGGATTGTGCTGCGATTTCACTTAAGGGACGCTGAATTCCATCAAAAATATTGTTCAGGATACCAGGTCCAAGAGTAACAGAAATCGCATCACCGGTGCCGGTTACAACAGCTCCCGGTTTCAGACCGGTGGTTTCCTCAAAAACCTGAACGGTAGTAGCAGATTTGGAAAGTCCGATTACTTCACCTACCAGATTTTCTTCACCTACATGAACCATTTCAGACATACGGAAACCATCATTTCCTTTCAGAGAAACAACGGGACCATTAATTCCATATATAATTCCGGTTTTACTCATTTGCTCCACCTCCGGTAAAGATAAATTCTTCTTTTGCATCATGCAGCAAAGTAGCAAAGGAGTTATCGATCAGTATGTTTTTGGAACGAATTACAGCTCTCATACCACCCATCCAGGATTCTTTGGAGAGGACAGGAGTAAAACCAAAATGTTTTGTCAGAGCAGGCAGCAGTGCCTCGTCGGAAGGATCGATATAGATGGTGATCACATCATCTTCGGCAAAATCTAAAGCTTCCTGAATCTTTTTGGTAAGAAAATCCATATAATCAGGAGAGGATTTAAAATTGTTCAGTTTTTCTTCTACCTCCTGAAAGATTTTTCCCTTGATCTCGGATGATTTTGCAGACAGAATTCTGCGGTATTCTATTTGTCTGGCAGATACTTCTTTGTTGATTTCACGGCTTAATTTGTCAGATTCCGCCTGAAGCTGTGCCCTGGCCTGACGTTCTTTGGTTTCTTTGTGTTCCTGAAAAATTTTATCCAGAGCTTCCTGATGTTCGTGCTGAAGGTGCTCGGCATCTTTTGCGGCACTCTCAATGGAAGCGTTATAAAAATGCTCTAATTTTTCTTCAACTGTCAAAATAATCACCTCATTTGTTCAAGTTTTGGTAGTTACAATTTTAGTCCGATAGCCTCATTGACGTAAGAGGTAATGAAATCCGGTTTGCGGCCGGTACCATGCCGGTCGGGGATCTCAACAATCAGCGGCACTTTATGGTGCAGCCTGACGTCATCAATAATTTCGGGAAATTCTCTTCCGAACTTTTCGGTCAGAAGAAGAATGCCGATTTCTTTATCTGCAAGAACTGTTTCAAGAGCATTTCTCAGCTCATCCCGTTCATGCACAACAACACCGTCAACACCGGCCAGACGCATACCGGTCTGTGTGTCGATATTGTCACTGATTAAATACATTTTCATATAGAAAACCTCTTTTTAATATATGGATTAAAGTTTACCTAAAATCATGAAAGAGATGATCAGACCGTACAGAGCAATACCTTCGGCCATAGCTACGAAAATCATGGATTTACCAAACAGAGAACCATCTTCACTGATAGCTCCCAGTGCTGCACTTGCAGAACTTGCAACGGCGATACCGGAACCGATACCGGACATACCTGTTACGAGAGCAGCACCCAGATAACCCATACCAGTGGCAAGACTTGCGGTGGCATCAGTAGCAGCCTGTACGCTCTGTGTTCCGGCAAACATGGCAATTGTGCCTACCAGCAGTGTACCAAAGAAGAAAAAGCAGTTTGCTGCCAGAGATTTTTTATAACGTTTTTTTGTTTTGGCACCCAGGAAGAAATATCCTCCGGGAATAATAATGCTGAGAATCAATGCTGCTGCTGTTGTGATTTCAATAAGTGTTGTCATAATAATTTTCCTCCTGACATATTAAAGTTGATAAAAAGATATTGTCTTACGCTTTTTTGGACAGGAACGGTTTGAACGGTTTTCCGGTTCCTTTGTAAAATCTGCTGAACATTTCATAGTATTCCAGACGAAGCACCTGAATACCTACAATCAGACCTTCCATAGCGGTTACAAAAATATTTCCAAAAACAACTACCACCCAGTTGGGACTTCCGGATTCGGCTCCGGCCAGCATCAGTACAACTTCCATCATGGCAGCATGGCTGACGGCAAAAGCGCCCACACGGACAAAGGAAATCGTATTGGAAAAATAACTCAGAACAATTTCAAACAATTCGAAAAAGCTCTGGACAAGATACATTCCGATTTCACCTTCGATAGCAGGTTCCTTTTTGGTCACGATTCTGGTAAGAGGTTCCTTAAACATAATGACCAGAAGCGGGATACCGAACATGATACCGAGGACAATTCCGGCGGGTATACTATGACCTGACATGAAAAGGAAAATTACTGCCACCACAGAACCATAGAATACCAGACCAGCAATGGCATTCTGGTCAAAAAATGTTTCTTCGATATTTTTTGTACGAATTCCATTAATAATGTGAAGAATCATGGTCACAAGGATCAGGAACATACCGAAAGCAATCGCAACTACGAACACGGTATTCAGTTTTCCGAGAAAAGATAACTCGGACATGGCGCTTACCGGACGTAACCATCTGGCAGGAATAATGTCTTCAAAACCAAATACACTTCCGAACATAAATCCAAAGAATGTGGAGAAAATGCCGGCAGTTCCAATAATGGCAGCAAGGTCAATTTTCTTGAACTTGTAGAGAAGCAGTCCGCCTATAAAGAGGCAGATTCCCTGTCCCGCATCTCCGAACATGGCGCCGAAAATAAAGATATAAGTTAACGCTACAAAAATTGTAGGATCGATCTCATGGTAGGATGGAAGACCATACATTTTGACAAACATCTCAAAGGGACGGAATATCCTGGGATTTTTTAATTTTGTAGGTGGCTCACCATGGACCTGGGAATCATCCGATTCTACAAAACAATAGAGATTTTTGTCTTCCGATATATCTTTTTGAAAAGTTGCTGCATCGGAAGCAGACATCCAGCCGCAGAGAATATAGAAGACTTC
This sequence comes from Lachnospiraceae bacterium, assembly GCA_004556655.1. Taxonomy (GTDB): domain Bacteria; phylum Bacillota; class Clostridia; order Lachnospirales; family Lachnospiraceae; genus Oliverpabstia. The sequence goes on from SFGF01000016.1 coordinate 41,464, forward strand.
CCTGTTATTTTCATGGGTACAGGCAGCCAGTTTACGGATATCAAAGTTCTTTGAATAGGATTCGAGACGCTCTTTAGCTGCATACAATTCACTGGAGTGTTTCTGAATCAGATCCTTAATTTGGGCTTCCAGAGAAGAGAGAGATTTACGTATCTCGGAAAGCTGATCTTTCAGATCTTTATAAACTTTCTGAGGCTGCCCGTGAAGTTCACTGGGCAAATCCATTCTTTCAAAATGCATGGAAGCATATACGGCATCTACTCTGTCAGATAGTCCGCTTGGACAGAAATAAACGCCCCAGATATGATTCTCATCCGTATAACATCTCTGGAAGAGAGTTTGTACATTTTCATACACATAAGTTTCGAATTTTGCATAATATTCTTTTGCGATTCGTCCGAAACGACAGGAAACATATCGGAACTTTACGGCTGCCGAAAGGTCAAAGTCCAGTTGGCGGAAAGGTTCCAGTTGTTCCAGAAGACACTCAAGGTGTTTCTTTTGCTCCTCCAGGTCTTTTCGGTCCTGACTCAGTTGTGTCATATCCTTGTCGAATTTCTGGATCAGATTGACTGCTTCATCGAGAGTGACAGTTTTGTCCTTTTGAATCGCATTTGTATCCAGAAGATTTTGAAATTCTGTCGCTTTTGTCAGAAGCGATCTGTAAGGATTGATCTGCAGATAGGGAGACAGATTCTGAACTGTCTTAAGTTCTGCCAGAGCATTCTCAAGATGAATTTCATACTTGGACAGGTATTGATCTACAACACGGTCAATATCCGCTTTGGGCCCGGTGATGCTGACAAATTTCATTTTTTCAATCATATTTACATCCTCCGGTTGTAGAATGGTAGATAAATCATTTAAGATTTAAAGATATAATTCATGGTATCGTCCGGATTGACTCCGTACCGGATGCATTCCAGTACCGTGGTCAGACGGTCGATCTCATGTTCCTTATGATAAAGGTAGCAGTAAATAGTTGCTACGGAATAAGGATCCTGTTTGCTTTCTTTGGAAAGAACGTGTTTCATAATATAAGAATACATTTCTTCCAGAGTATTTGGTGACAGCCGTTCATAATGCTTTCCATAATAAGTCTGTGCCAGAGCAGCTTCAAAAGCGGATGAACTTTCCGCTTCTACCAGTGCAGTGATATCTTTTTTGCTGAGCCTGTAGTTGACAGGAATCAACAAAATGTAAATATCAACAGTATTCATGTGGTAGTATTGTTTGGAACGGTATATCCATTGAAGGTTCAGTAGATCAAATTTGTTGCCATAAGCAGCGGTGATTTCTTCCAGATCTTTTTTTGAAAGAATTTTATCTTTCGTCTTCCAGATCGTGGAGAAATAATAAAGATCCAAAGCCATCTCGTAGTCAAACAGCGTAGGTCTTTCCAGATTCGCCAGGGACTGAAGAACCTGATAATAAGGTGTTCCTTTCAGATTTGCAACAAATTCTTCGATAGAGCCGGAAGCTGTCAGCCTGTGGATATCCAGTTTGGAATGCTTGTTAAAGAATGGCTCAAACAGAGAAAGGTCAAGCTGAACATCTCTGTGGTCAAATATTTTGTTCAGGCATTCTTTCATAATAGATAATTCATACCGTCCAAAATATAGATCAAGAAATTTTCTTTGATGAATATTTGCAAAGCGATAGATTTTTGTAAAATCATTATAGATCGAATTTACTAAAAGCTGCTCGATCTTTCCTCTGTGAAGTTCATCATCAGAAAGAGAAGCCCAGGTGTTTTCATAAGCGGGTTTCTGTTTCAGCCAGGCAACTGCCTGGGGAACATTTTTCAGCTCTGCCAGTTCACGGTATTGCTGAGTGGTCAAAAGCCTGCTCTGCATAGCCCGGATTTTTGTGGACAGACCACTATATGATAATATATTACCCATGATTCTCACATCCTGATTATTTTTTGATAAAGTTCATCCGTTATCTGTTCATGATGTTCCTGAAAGTATTGTTCCATGGAAGTAAGAGAATGTTCCATGGAAAGTTTCAGATTTTCCAGTTCTTTTTCTGATTTTTTCTGAAGATCTGCACGCAGATTTTCCAATTTTTCCTGAGTAGCCGCTTCTACCTGGGCGTCAAACCTGGCGGTTCGTTCCTCGGCTTTCTGGTCCTGAATTCGTGTCTCATTTACAGCGGATTCCATAATGCGGGAGGCGGCGGTTTCTATTTCCGACAATTTGTCAATAATGGGTTCCATTTTTCCTCTCCTTTTTATGTTATTTTCTTGTTTGGGACTGTAGTCCCTGAGAGTCAATGTAAAGAATCAACTCTTAAAAAGTTTGTTACATCATACACCTTTTTTTGGAGGATGTAAACAAGGATTATACCTTTAAAAAAAATCCGTTTTGTAGTAAGATTACCAATAACAGTAAAAAGGAGCTGCAGAAAGGGATAAATTATGAGATTGAGAAATATTCCGGGGTCAAAGGAAGTAATTGCGGAGAGTGCATATGTAATACAGGAACCGCAGAGAAACAAAGGAAAATGGAAAGAGATATTTGGAAATGAACATCCGCTGCATATTGAGGTGGGAATGGGGAAGGGACGTTTTATCATGGATATGGCAAGACTCCATTCTGAGTGTAATTATATAGGAATAGAAATGTATGACAGTGTATTGCTTCGGGCTGTACAGAAAAGAGAACAGATGGAAGAAGAACTACCCAATCTTTTCTTTGTGAGGATGGATGCACGTATCTTGCCGGAGGTTTTTGCAAAAGGTGAGGTAGAACGGATTTATCTGAATTTTTCTGATCCATGGCCGAAGGACCGGCATGCAAAGCGACGTCTGACATCCCGTCAGTTTTTGGAGCGGTATGAAGAGATTCTTGCTATGAAAGGACAGGTGGAGTTTAAGACGGATAACAGGGATCTTTTTGAGTTTTCTTTAGAAGAGGCAAAAGAGGCGGGCTGGATATTGGAGGCATACACTTTTGATCTTCATCATGAGGAAGAAATGATGATGGGAAATGTGATGACAGAATACGAAGAAAAATTTTCTTCCATGGGAAACCCTATTCATAAAATGATTTTGAGACATTCCGAATGTTTTTAGAATTCCGGGAGTGAGAAGCATATAATTCAAGTGAACGGATTCACCTTCAGAACAGAGAGGCATATTATATAGAAAGAACTTAAAAAAGAGACAGAAAATGGGTAAGAATCGCTTTCAAAAATCGCCTCTCTGGGATTGGAGTTACAACAATCCCCGGATGGATCAGAAGCTGACAAAGATTCATAAAAATCTCAAAGAACTGGATGGAATGCTGGCAGAGAAAAGTGAAAATGGGAAAAAGAAGAAGAAAAGATAAAAAAATGAAAAAAACCCTTGCATTTTCCTAAAAGATTGATTATAATAACTCTTGCGTTGAAGATAAGTTAATAGTAAGCGCCTTTAGCTCAGTTGGTAGAGCAGTAGACTCTTAATCTATTTGTCCAGGGTTCGAGTCCCTGAAGGCGCACTGAAAGCACTGTTTTTGCAGACACTGAGCTGCGGGGACGGTGTTTTTTTTGCGTGATGCTGTCTGGAAGGTTCAACTCAGGTGTCAATTAAGGTTTGATATATAAGGAGGAGCACGGAATATGAATCGTGATGTACCGTTAAAAAAATATGCCAAGAAGATGGAACATTCTTACACATTTGGAGCATTTCCTACCATTGAGCTATTAAAGCATCAGCCGCAGCATGTACGGAAAGTACTTTTACACCCGGACATGAACAGTCAGACACAGCTTTCGATTATCAGTGGGATGTGTGAAAAGAATGGAATACCGTTGGAATGGTCAGCAAAATCAGTGGAAAAGCTTCGGGATAAAGAAAATATATTTGCCATCGGTGTTTTTGAAAAGTATTCGAATACGCTTGATTCCGGAAAAAATCATGTGGTCCTGGTAAATCCCAGCGATATGGGAAATATGGGAACGATTATCCGCACAAGTATCGGATTTGGAATAGAAAATCTGGCTATTATTGAACCAGGGGTGGATGTGTTCAATCCTAAAGTAGTGAGAGCTTCTATGGGTTCCTTGTTTCAGTTGAATTTTTGCTATTTTGAAAGCTTTGAGGAATATAAAGTAAAAGCCGGAAAACGAAGTATGTATCCGTTTATGTTAAAAGGAGCAGTTCCTCTTCAGGAACTGAAAAGAGATAAAAATGAGATATATTCATTGATCTTCGGAAATGAAGCTACGGGACTGCCGGACAGCTTTGCCCGGGAGGGGCAAAGCGTTGTGATTCGTCATACGGATCATATCGATTCTCTCAATCTGGCATTAGCTACCGGAATCGGAATATATGAATTCACAAAATAACAGTTTGGGGCTGTAAGGGCAGTTTGTTTGGGGCTTACGGTTCCAAATAGCAAATACTGTTGATAACATATCATTCTACCGGATGCGGTGCAGTAATATCCTCAAATTTTCCATTGACGACCTGAGCCAGCTGCAGTGGATTCAGGCAGATGGTTGTACCGATTCTGCCACCGCTGATATAGATTTTGTCATAGTTTTTGGCACTTTTGTGGATGACGGTAGGGAAAAGTTTTTTCATTCCCAGAGGGCTGCAGCCGCCTCTTACATATCCGGTTACTTTTGTGATCTCTTTCACAGGAATCAGTTCGATAGATTTCTCGCCGACTGCTTTTGCAGCGTGCTTCAGTTGTACCTCTTCTGCTATAGGGACAACAAAAACATAGTACTGTTTACTTTTTCCTTGAGCTACCAGAGTTTTGAATGACTGCTCCACAGGGGCACCTGTTTTTTCCGCAGTGTGAAGTCCGTCGATAAAGGTATCACATTCATACTGTATTGTTTCATAAGAAATATGATTTTTGTCAAGAATCCGCATGGCGTTTGTTTTTACTTCTTTACTCATAGTTTGTCATCTCCTGGTTTGCGTTTAGGTGTCAAAAGGATCACAGAGTGTTTCTCTGCAATCAAATTACCTTATTGATAGTTATACACGCTTTTTCAAAGTTCGGCAACTTGTTTTTGAATCTGGCAATGTACTACACATAAAATGTCGAAAATAATTTGCAAAAAATATGTAACAAAATTCTGGAAAGTATTTTGGAGGAATATTACAAAAAGAAAAAAATGATAAAAATAAGCTGGACAAATGAGAAACACCAGTCTATAATGAACCCATACTTTCAGATCTGAAGCAGTGGTTCCACTGCAGTTTTTCCAAAACAACAAAATTGAAAATATAAAAGTGGGGAGAACGATGAATTTTTCTGAGATTTTTTGCATTCTTTTTTCGGGAATTGCCATGATTATGGACCTGAAGTGGGAGAAAGTATACAATTTCTGGATTTGTATCGGGATATTGTGTGGTCTGTTCCTGCTCATAAACGATGATCTGCCGATAGAAATTTTACGAGTTTTGCCAGGAATGCTGTTTCCCATTGCAGTGCTGTTTCCATTGTTTTTTTGCAAGATGCTGGGAACAGGTGATATCAAGGTGTTTGTCGTACTGGGAAGTGTCATGGGAGTCCGATGGGCGGCAAATTGTATCGGGTGCTCATTTTTGATCGGAGCGGTTATGGCAGTTCCCTTACTATTCTTTCGATGTGATGCGAAAGAAAGATTTCTATATTTTTTCACCTATCTGAACCATGTTTTTGTTACTAAAACATTTCCGCCATATCTGGCACCGGGGAAAAACCCGGAAAATATCCATTTTACAATACCTATATTTTGCAGTGTGATACTGCTGACAATACGAGGAGGAAGTATATGAGTAAAGAAAGAAATATTTTTGCAGTCTGTGATCTGGAAGTGGAGTACGCTTACCACTTTATGGAATACCTTGGGAAAAAGAAAAACATTCCCTTTGAGATCCGTGTGTTTACAAGTGCGGAGGCTTTTTTGAAATTCGTAAGTGAGCATCCTGTGGAAATTCTGTTGATTTCGGAAAAAGCTATGTGTGATGAAATTCAGGAACAGAAAATCCGACAGATTATGATTCTGTCAGAGGGGATGATACCGGAAAATCTGAGACAGTATCCCAGTATCTATAAATATCAGTCTTCGAATCAGGTGATTCGGGAGGCACTGGCTTGTTATGGGGAAAAATGTCAGGAACAGACGGATACCCTGAAGATGGAGAAGAAAAAGATGGATATCATAGGAATCTATTCTCCGGTGGGAAGAACCATGAAGACTACATTTGCTCTTACCTTGGGGCAGATTCTGGCAAAAAACAAGGGAGTATTGTATTTGAATATGGAGGAGTATTCCGGCTTTGAATATTTGTTTGAGCGTACCTATGATCAGAATCTGGGAGATCTTTTGTACTATCTGAGACAGAACACCTCAAATCTGTTGCTGAAGATGAATGGGATGATCCAGACAATCAATAATCTGGATTATCTTCCTCCTGTATTATCCCCCGGTGATATTCAGCAGACCAGCCTGAAAGAATGGCTCCTGCTTTTGCAGGAGATTGCCGATTACAGTACTTATGATACCGTAATTCTGGATCTGGGTGACGGAGTCAATAATCTTTATCAATTGTTGGATCAGTGTACTCTGATATATATGCCGATCAGGACGGATCCCATGTCTCAGGCTAAAATCAGTCAGTTTGAAAATTTACTGCGCTTATGGGATAAGGTATCCGTACTGGATAAGATACAAAAGATAAGGCTTCCTTATCACAGATCCACTCATAAGGGAGGAGGATATCTGGATGATCTGGTCTGGAGTGAACTTGGAGATTTTGTCAGGGAACTGATAAGAAAAGGACAGGGAGGAAACCTGTAGTGGAAGAGGAACTGTTTGTGAAAATCCGTCATCATCTGATGGAAACACTGGAAAATGGAAAAGACTGGAGTGATCAGGAAATTCTGGAGCAGATTGATGAACTGGTATTGATTCATACCAGGCGTACCAAAATGTCTGTAAGTGAAAAGGAGAATCTTAGAAAAGAAATCTTTTATTCTGTACGGAAATTGGATATTCTGCAGGAATTACTGGATGATGACAGTGTGACTGAAATCATGGTGAACGGTTATAAGAATATTTTTGTTGAGCGGTCAGGAAAACGGTTGCGATGGGACAAAGTATTCATGTCAAAAGAAAAGCTGGAAGATGTAGTTCAACAGATAGCGGGTAAGTGTAATCGAGTGATTAATGAAAATTCTCCAATCGTGGATGCACGGCTGGAAAATGGTGCCCGGGTAAATGCAGTAGTATATCCTGTGGCTCTAAACGGTCCTATCCTTACGATCCGAAGATTCCCTGATCATCCCATTACGATGGAGTGGCTGATAGAAAAGAAAAGTATTTCTGCGGAGGCTGCAGAATTTTTGAAAAAAATGGTAGTAGCCGGCTATTCTATTTTGATCGGAGGCGGAACGTCTTCCGGAAAAACAACATTTCTGAATGCCTTATCCAATTATATCCCTCATGATGAACGAATTATCACAATTGAAGACAATGCGGAACTGCAGATTCAGGGAATCGACAATCTGGTGCGTCTGGAAGCCAAGCCGCCGAATATGGAAGGAAACAGAGAGGTTACAATTCGTGATCTGATCCGGACAGCCCTCAGAATGGCACCGAACAGGATTATTGTCGGTGAAATCAGGGGAGCAGAAGCTGTGGATCTTTTACAAGCCTGGAATACAGGGCACAGCGGAAGTCTTGGAACAGCTCACGCTAACAGTACAAAGGATATGATCAGTCGTGTGGAAACCATGGTACTTATGGGGATGCAGCTGCCTCTAGAGGCAATCCGACGTCAGATTGCTTCCGGGATCGATCTTATGATACATCTGGGAAGAATGCCGGATCATTCCAGAAAAGTGCTGGAAATAGCGGAAGTAATCGGTTATGAACAAGGAGAGATAAAGATACAGACTTTGTATGTGTGGGATAGAAAAAAAACTTGTCTGTGTAAAGTGAATGAGCTGTTTCACAAAGAAAAACTGGAGGGGATGGTAAATGAAGCAGAATTATGACAGATATGTTTTTAGCGGAAAAGAATGGGTATTTAATATAGTAGAAATTGTGGTTTTACTATGTGGAACTAATTATCTGTGCTATCGATCCTGGTGGTTTTTTATCGGAGCGATACCTTTGGGAATCTGGTATATAAAGTGGAAGAGAGCAGAGCGGACAGAAGAACGGAGAAAAATACTGATGTACCATTTTCAAGATGTGCTTCATGGATTGCAAAGCGCCGTGCGTGCAGGGTACTCTATGGAGTCGGCGGTTACCGAATGTAGAAAGGAATTGGAAAGGATTTATGGAGAAAAGGATGATCTGGTTGTGGAATTGATTTATATGGAAAGGCAGATGCGGGTAGGAATTCCGCTTGAACAGCTTTTTCTGGATCTCGGAATGAGAAGCGGTGTGGAAGACATCAGAAATTTTGGGGAAATCTTTTTGATTTCCAGAAGAACCGGTGGAAATCTTGGAAAAATCATAGAGAAAATGTCCCGGATCATCGGTGAAAAAATCCGTGTAGAACGGGAAATTGACATGTCTATAGCCGGAAAAAAGATGGAACAGTTGGTAATGAGTCTGGTACCGGGAGGAATGATTATATATATGCAAATAACTTCGGAAGGTTTTCTGGATGTTCTTTATCATAACCTGCTGGGCAATATGGTCATGACCGTTTGCCTTGGCATATATATCTTCAGCTTCCGGCTTGGAAGAAAAATCGTGAGGATTGCTATATGATCCAGGGAATCGGAATACTGGTTTTAATGTTTACGGCAGCGATGGTAATTCTGGGAAGAAAAGAAGGAGGACCCTGGAAATATCGGCCAATTGTATGGATGATCAGACAGGGAAAAGAGAAAGGATGGTATCTACCGGAATGGGTGAGTAAGAGAATCCTTTTTAAAACATGGTCGATGCTGGTGGCAGGAAGTATTCTTGTCATTTTGATGAGAGGTATTCGTTATCTGAATGAAGAAAATATAACAAAACTGCCCCGGCCGGAATATGGTTCCGGAAAACAGCAGGAGGAACTTGAGGTAGAATGGAAAGACGAAAAAGGAAGAACCGGAAAAGAAAATCTGGTGGTGGACATCGATGAGAAAAGCCTGACACAGGAAGAAAAAGATGAAATCTTTCATGAAGTGAGAGAAAGATTGAGTGAGATTGTTCTGGGGGATAACACATCAGCGGATTATGTAAATCAGAAACTGGTTCTTCCGGAACGTCTGGAAGAATATCCGGTAGAGATCAACTGGATGACCAGTGATCCGGAAAGTGTGGACTGGGACGGAAATCTGGGAAACGACTTGCCTCAGGAAGGAAAGGTAATATGTCTGTCTGCTGCTGTCAGATTGCAGGATGAGGAACAAATGTATTATCAATATGTAAAAGTCTTTCCGCCTCTTTTGGACAGTCAGGAACAGATTTCAAATCTTGTGCAGAAAGAAAATAAGAATCAGGAAAGCGATTGGCTGGAACTTCCGCAAATCTGGGAAAATAAGAAGCTGATATGGAGAAATACCAGTAATGAAATAGAAAAAGGGATTGGTGTCCTTATCTTTATCAGTCCGATTTTTCTATTGTTCAGAGAACGTCAGATTCTGGAAGAAAAAAGAAAACAGGAACGTCAGCAGATGCTGAGGGATTATCCGGAGATAGTAAGTAAACTGACCCTTTTGTTAAGTGCCGGTGTGAATCTTCGGAAAGCTGTGGAGAGAATCGGAAAAGATTATATAAATTATAATCGGGTAAACGGAGAGCGAAAAGCATATGAGATTCTTGTAGAAATCTGCGAAGAGATGGAACGGGGAGTTGCAGAAAGTGAAGCATATGAACGGATAGGAGAAAAATCGGGGCTGTTGTCATATCGGACTCTTTCCGCGTTATTGGTTCAGCATCTGCAAAAAGGAAGTCAGGGAATTGAGCTTATGTTGGAAGAAGAAGCGGAAAAAGCACAGGAGATGAGGAAGCAGCAGGCAAGGATTCAGGGTGAACAAGCTTCAACAAAATTGCTGTTTCCCATGGTTCTAATGCTTTTGATTGTGTTTGTGATTTTATTGGTTCCTGCGTGGATATTTTTTTCCGGATAAGCATGCGCAGGTTTTGGATGATTAGAAATGCAGGAACTGCTGGAAAGGAGGTGAGAACAATGGGATTATGGAAACGTTTTTTAACAGAAGAAGATGCACTTGGGACGGTAGAAATTATACTTATTATCGTAGTCCTTGTGGGACTTGTGATGATCTTTAAGAAACAGCTGGTCAGTCTGGTAAATAACATTCTATCCAAAATTACAAATCAAAGTAACAGTATCTAGCTACATCTGATTTATTCCATCAAATGCAAAAAGAAAGGAGTGTATCCTTTGAAGAAAAAAGGCAGTGTAACCGTATTTTTCAGTCTGTTTATGGCCGTGTTGCTTGTGCTGCTCCAGGTAATGTTTCGCTCTGTACAGACAGCAGGCGGAAAAGTTCAGGCAGAAGCTGGAGTTGAGGAAGGCTTATATTCCGTATTTGCCGGTTATGACCGGGAATTGTTTGAAAAATATCATGTATTCTTTCTGGACGGGGGATATGGTACAGGAGCATTGCAGCCGGGACGCATGTATCAGAAAGTGGAAGACAGTATGATAAGAAGCTGTAGTCCGGAAAAAAGTTTTACGGGTATTCGTGGGGAAAATCTGTGGAAATGTTCGAAAGAGACCGGAGCGGTGACAGGAATCACACTGGCATCCGACCAACAGGGAAGAGCGTTCAAGATACAGGCAATCGATTACATGAAAGATACAGCCGGAATTCAGGGGATACAGCTTCTTTTGGAAAAAGCAGATATACAGGGACAGATCATTCGTTCTCAGGAAAAAGAAGGAAATATAGAACAGGCGAAAAAAGCACAGGAATCTTATGAGCAGGCAAAAGAGCAGGCGCAACTGCAGTCAGCAGAACACGTAGGTCAGACAGAGACTTCGACAGTGAGTTTGATATCTTCCGGAGAAGAATTTGTGAACCCTATTGAGGTAATTGGAGAATTGCAGAAAAGAGGAATTTTATCGCTGGTTTTGCCTACAAATGCACAGGTGTCACAGGAGACTTTTGATACTCAGGGAAAAATGAGCCTGAGAACCTGTGAAAAAGGAATGGGAATCATGTACTTTGGTGAAAATCCTGATACAGTGACCGGCAATTTGATATTCCAGGAATATATGATAAAACATTTGAACTGTTATGGAGAAAAGGAAGAAACGGGAGGTATTTCGTATCAATTAGAATATGTGATAGCAGGAAAGAATACAGATCCGGATAATTTAAAAGCTGTGATAACCAGATTACTGGCAATGCGGGAGGCAGCTAATATGGTTTATTTGATTAAAAATCCGGTTTGTCAGGTACAAATTCATGAAATGGCGTTGGCTATTTGCACACTGACGGGAATTCCTGCTCTGGAAAGTGTGGTCAGTCTGGCATTGGAAGCTGTATGGGCTTTTGGTGAAAGTATTCTTGATGTAAGACAACTTTTGGCGGGAGGAAAAATACCGTTGGTTAAGACGGCAGAAAGTTGGAATTTGTCGATGGAAAATCTGGGAAATCTTCCCTGGATTTTAAAAGAGAAGCAGGAAAAACAACAAAACGGTCTGACATATAAAGAGTATCTTCGAGTTTTGTTAAGTTTGGGAAAATCAGAGAAACAGGTTCTCAGAACTATGGATGTGGTGGAACAGTCTATGAGAAGCATTAAGGGAAAAGAAAATTTCAGGATGGATTTATGTGTAAGTTATTTAAAAGTTGAAATGGGAGCGGTGTGTCGTGGATATCATTTTACGATTCAGAGAGATTATGGATATGAAATGTAGAAGAAAAAAGGAGAAAAAGCAAAATCAGAGTCTGGAAGAATGCCCTTCGGAGGAAGGAAAACAAAAACAACGTTCTCTTCAGGCAGAGAAAACGGATCATTCCCCCATATATTCGTTTTATACCGGAATCCGCAGGGTATTCTTCCGGATTTTGAATAAAGGAAGGTTTTCAGGCTCTATGACAGCAGAGGCAGCAGTTATCGTACCGATATTTTTGCTTACGGTCAGCACTTTGTTGAGTGTTCTTGATATTTACAGGGTTCAGGCATTGGTAAAAAATTCTCTTCATCAAAGTGCTTTAGAACTGGGTACTTACGCATATGCTTCTGAAATAGGACAGGATTCTCCGGCGGGTACGATTTCGTCTTCTGTTTGTGCGATATATGCAAAAACAAGAATACCGGATCTGGGAGACTATGTGAAAGTATCAACTTCTGATTCTGTATATGAAAATTATACAGTAAAGCTACGTGCCCGGATAGAGTATCGAATTCCATTGAGTATTGTTCCATTACCGAAAATGTATTTTTATAACGAAAGTCAGGTTAATAGCTGGGTGGGAAAAGGTACAGATGATAAGACCGGAATAACGGATAGTTCATGGGGGGAAATGGTATATGTATCGGAATACGAGAGTGTATATCATACGACAGCATCGTGCTCACATCTGGATCTGGCAGTTCATCAGGAAGTGCTGAATCATATGGATAGTCTTCGAAATGCTTACGGAAGCAAGTATCATCTGTGTGAGAAGTGTGGTACTGCATCTACGGGAAATATAACCGTGTATTATACTGAAAAAGGAGATTGTTATCATATGCAGGAAGAATGCAGCGGTTTGAAAAGAACCGTCCGTTTGGTAAGAAAATCAGAGACAGAGGGAGTTCATCAGTGTCAACGATGTATGGCAAAGGAGGATTCATGAGATATCTGACAGCAATATACCTGGGAATCAATGCATGGACAGACTGGAAAACAAAGGAAATAGATACCAGATATACCCTGTTTTTTATACTGCTTGTCTGTATATTGAAATTATACAGAGGAGAAATCATATATTGGTCAGGAATGGTTCCGGGTATTTTCTTTTTTGGAGTGTCACTTTGGAAAAAGAGCAGTCTTGGAAGAGGCGATGGCATTGTGATAGGTGCTCTGGGATGGGTCATGGGAATAGAAAAGGTATGGAGTATTCTGATGAATGGTTTTTTGTTAGCGGGTGCTGCCGGAATTCTTTTGTGGTTAAGAGAAAGAAAAAAGGAAACAGAAATACCATTTGTTCCGTTTTTAATGGCAGGATACCTTATGGAGGAATATGGAAAATGGTTTACATAAAAGAAAAAACAAAAAGAAGGATAACATTAAAAATGAGAGGAATGATGACGGTAGAAGCATCTTTTCTGATTCCCATGGTTGTAATGGCAGCAGGAATTATGATTTCTCTTGGTATTTTTGTTTATCAGAGATGCTGGTATACACAGACAGCCTGTGAGACAGTGCTTGCAGGTAGTACACAGGGGATATTAAAAAAAACTTCCGGGACAGAAAAAGCTGAGGAACGTTGGAATATTTTGAGGAAAGAGTGTTATCCGGTTCCGGAGGAGTTTTCTTCCTCGGTCGGAGGCAGCACGGATCGAGTTCAGATAGAAATAACAGGCTCCACGCCGATATGGGGAAGAAAGGGAATCAGCATGAAGATATCTGTCTCCCAAAAGATTGTACGACCAGTAAAATTTATTCGTAAGGCGGCAGCTTTGATAGAATGAAAGGGGATGAATAAGTTTGGATGCAGAATACAGGCGGGATCTTCAGAATAGTTATCTGGTGCTGAAAATGAAAGAAGAAACGGAAAACAGATATCCCCTTCGGATGATAACGGAAAATAAAATCTCAGGATTGTTGCCCTGCAGCTTCAGAAGAATGAATGGTGATGTCTTGTTTTACTACGATATTACATCAAAAATTTCTTTGGCAGAAAGATGTCAATGCAGAAAGATGACAGGAGAAGATTTTTTGGTATTAATCTGCAGTCTGATTAGGGTTTTATCGGCAATGGAAGAATATCTTCTGGATGGAAATTCTTTATGTCTCAATATGGAATATATTTTTCTGGATGCACAGATGCAGGCAGTGAATTTTTGTTGTGTGCCTTGTGAGATATGGAATCTGGAAAATAGCTTCAGGGAACTGATGGAAGGACTTTTGCCCTGTATTGATCATCAAAACCAGAAAGGGGTGATGGTCGGATATGGATTTTATCAATATGCTGTAAGGGAATCATTTTCGTTAGATGGACTCAGAGAACAATTGGAAATATATCAGAAAGAGGATAGAAAAGATGGGCTGCAGTGCATAGAAGAAGATGCCGATGATGATAGAGAAAATAGTTTACGGATTGATATGATGGAAAAAGAAAGTCAGGAAGAAAAAGAAAGCAGATGGTTAGAGCAAAAGAAACATGAAGCTGCTCTTAATGCTTTTTTTCAGGATGAAGAAGAAAAGCATGAAGACCATTCACATCCGTTTTTGGTAACAACGGGAACGGTAGGTGTTTTTTTGTTTGGATTGACTGGATGGTATCTGTGGAGAAATTATAGAGTATATTTATGGATATGGGGAGCAATTGGAATCCTCTTTCTGATAATGACGTTTTTTTACACATGGCGAAAGCGCAAAGGGGAAAATCCGGGCGGACAACAGGATGAAAGGGAAAATCAGAAAAAAGAGCTGTTTATGGGATTTGAACCGGAAGAATGTGAAAAAAAAGAAAAGGTTGCAGAGTATAGGCAGGATAACTGCCTGACACAAATATTGGATCAGTCAAGAGAAAAAGGTGTGTTTATATTGGAAGAAAAATATCCAAATAAAGGTCAATGTATTCGATTGGAAAAAAGAGAGATCTGTTTTATCGGGAAACTTAAAGAAATGGCAGATATTGCATTGCCTTCCGGTGCTGTCAGTCGTCTTCATGCGAGAATCCGGATGGATGAAGGCAAGTGCTATCTTCGGGATTTGAATTCTAAAAATGGAACATGGGTCAATGGGCAGGAAGTTCAGGGTGAGAAAGAGATAGAAATTAAAGAAGGAGATGAGATCCGTTTCGCGGATCTGATTTATATACTGAGGCGTACTTGAAATGATTCCGGTATGATAAAAGTGCGGTATAATAATGTTCCACACCTTGAGTTTCCGCAAACTGTAATTTCAAAATGAATATAGTCTATCAAAGTACCAATCTGCCCAACTTTTGAAAAGATATAGAGTGGCAGCTTTATGA
>SFGF01000083.1 GCA_004556655.1 Lachnospiraceae bacterium
AGTGCAGTAATGTATGGAGCTGACTGTTACTAATCGGTCGAGGGTTTGACCTGAGAACTTAGCAGAGGCGAGGCGAAGCCGAAGGGCGAGTCTTAGCCGAAAGTTAAGAAAACGGTTGAAAACGCAGAAGAAAAGTAGTAAGATAAGGATGTAACGTGTATGCAGTTTTCAAGGTACATGTGGCCTAGTGGCTCAGTTGGTTAGAGCGCCGCCCTGTCACGGCGGAGGTCACGGGTTCGAGTCCCGTCTGGGTCGTTCATGAAGAGAAATCTTCATAAATAAAATGTGGGATCTTAGCTCAGCTGGGAGAGCATCTGCCTTACAAGCAGAGGGTCACAGGTTCGAGCCCTGTAGGTCCCATTTTTTATAAGCCGATGTGGCTCAATTGGCAGAGCAGCTGATTTGTAATCAGCAGGTTATCGGTTCGAGTCCGATCATCGGCTTTACATTGAGTAATCAATGTAATATCGTAAGTTTAATAAGCGATATTATGGATGGATTCCCGAGTGGCCAAAGGGGACAGACTGTAAATCTGCTGCAAATTGCTTCGGTGGTTCGAATCCACCTCCATCCAGTAAGAAATGAATATTTCTTTAATTTAATACTAATATCGCGGGATGGAGCAGTCTGGAAGCTCGTCGGGCTCATAACCCGAAGGTCGTAGGTTCAAATCCTACTCCCGCAATTTATGCCCAGATAGCTCAGTTGGTAGAGCAGAGGACTGAAAATCCTCGTGTCACTGGTTCGATTCCGGTTCTGGGCATTTATGGGGTATTAGCTCAGTCGGTAGAGCACTTGACTTTTAATCAAGTTGTCCGGGGTTCGAATCCCCGATGCCTCATTGAAGACAGAAATTATAAGTTTCTGTCTTTTTTTATTACAGGAAAGTGCTTTGTATTTCCTATAATATAAAAAATTTTAGGGCAGGATTTTTTCTTGTTTCAAAAAGAAGAGTACTTTTGTATAAAATACACTTGACAAATAATAGTTGAAATTATATACTTTGATAATCAAAACATTTGAAAATAAAAATAATATAATTTTAAGGAGAAATACCATGCTGGAAGAAATGAGAGAAATTATTGCCGATCAGTTAAATTGTGATGCAGAGACAATTACAGAAGATACTTCTTTTAAAGATGATCTGGGAGCAGATTCATTAGATCTTTTTGAATTGGTAATGGCTCTGGAAGAAAAGTATGAGATTGAGATTCCGTCTGAAGAACTGGCAGAACTGACAACTGTGGGAAGTGTAATGAACTATCTGAAGGAAAAAGGTGTGGAGGCATAAGTCCACACCTTTAAAAAAATTGCCGAAGAGGCGTGAGCGAGTCTTTAAAAGAAGAGGAGGAAGCTATGAAGACTAGAATAACGGAATTGTTAGGAATTGAATATCCGATCATACAAGGTGGTATGGCTTGGGTAGCAGAGCATCATCTGGCGGCTGCCGTTTCTGAGGCAGGAGGATTTGGTTTGATCGGTGCAGCAAGTGCGCCGGCTGAAATTGTAAGAGAAGAGATTCGTCAGGCAAAAGAACTTACAGATAAACCTTTTGGTGTAAATATTATGTTGCTGAATCCAAATTCGGAAGAAGTGGCAAAGGTCGTTGTTGAAGAGGGTGTAAAAGCAGTTACTACGGGAGCAGGTAATCCTGAAAAATTTATGCCTATGTGGAAAGAAGCTGGAATTAAAGTTATTCCGGTAGTTGCTTCTGTAGCAATGGCAAAACGTATGGAGAGATATGGAGCTGATGCAGTAGTTGCAGAGGGAATGGAGGCTGGAGGACATATCGGTTCTCAGACTACGATGACATTAATTCCTCAGATTGTTGATGCTGTAAATATTCCGGTAATTGCTGCCGGAGGTATTGGAGATGGAAGAGGATTTGCTGCAGTTACTATGCTGGGAGCAGAAGCTGCTCAGATAGGGACCCGTTTTGTGGTTGCAGATGAATCTATTGTACATGAAAATTATAAAAATAGAATTATAAAAGCAAAAGATATTGATTCTGTTGTGACAGGACAGTCAACAGGACATCCGATTCGTGTCTTGAGAAATCAGATGACAAAAGAATATTTAAAATTGGAACAGTCTGGTGCTTCTTTTGAAGAACTGGAAAAACTGACACTGGGAGCTTTGAGAAAAGCGGTTATGGATGGCGATATTATGAACGGTAGTGTTATGGCTGGACAGGTTGCCGGTTTGATTAGTAAAAGACAGAGTTGTAAAGAAATTATTGAAGAAATTATGATGGAAGCTGAAAAGCTTTTGAAGTTGTAAAAAATAACAGTACGCATGACGAATATTGGCTGGACAAAAATATGTCCGGCCAAAATATAATATATATAGTTTGAAAATCAAAATAATAATTTGAATTGGTAGGAGAAATTTATGAGTAAATTGGCATTTGTATTCCCCGGACAGGGAGCACAGTATGTGGGAATGGGCAAAGATTTTTATGAAACTTTTTCAACATGCAGGGAAGTATATGATCTGTCCTCTGAAGTAACAGGGTTGGATATTTCGGCTCTTTGTTTTGAAGAGAATACAGATATCAATGTTACAGAATATACGCAGATTGCCATGCTGACTACAGAAGCAGCTATTTTAAAAATATTGGAAGAGAAGGGAATTCACTCTGATGTGAATGCAGGTCTGAGTCTGGGAGAATATGGCGCATTGATTGCATCAGATGTGATGTCATTGGAAGATGCTTTTCATGTGGTGAGACAGAGAGGAATCCTGATGCAGGAAGCTGTTCCCACAGGGGGAGCCATGTGTGCGGTTTTGGGAATGGATGGAAATAAAATAGCAGAAATTTGTGAAAAAGTAAAAGGAATTGTTTCTGTTGCAAATTATAATTGCCCGGGACAGATTGTTATTACAGGAGAAGAAAAGGCTGTAGAAGAAGCTTGTGAAAGATTAAAAGAAGCCGGAGCGAGAAGATGCGTTCCTTTGAAAGTCAGTGGACCTTTTCATTCCATTATGCTGAAAGAAGCTGGTGAAAAACTGGGAGAAGTCCTGAATAAGGTAAAAATAGAAGAAATAAGAACACCCTATATAACAAACGTTACTGCGGATTATGTGACAGAATCAGGAATGGTAAAATCACTGTTAGAAAAACAGGTATATTCTTCTGTAAAATGGCAGCAGAGTGTTGAGAAAATGATTGAAGACGGTGTAGATACATTTATTGAAATCGGACCGGGAAAAACACTGACGGGATTTTTGAAAAAAATCAATCGCAATGTTAAGGGATTTAATATAGAGAAAATAGAAGATCTGGAAAAAGTTCTGAAGGAGATTTAAATATGGAGAAAAAAGTTGCTTTGGTAACAGGTGCCGCCAGAGGAATAGGAAGGCAGATTGCATTTACTCTGGCAAGAGAAGGGGTATTTGTAGTTGTTAACTTCAATGGTTCCCGGGAAAGAGCGCAGGAAGTTGTTGATATAATAAAAGAAAACGGTGGAGACGGTGTTATTTATCAGTGTAATGTATCTGATTTTCATCAGACAGAGAGCATGGTAAAAGATCTGATCAAATCTTATGGTCATGTGGATATTCTTGTAAATAATGCCGGAATTACCCGTGATGGACTGATTATGAAGATGAGTGAGGAAGATTTTGATGCTGTTATTGAAACAAATCTGAAAGGATGTTTTAATACAATCCGACATTTATCCAGACAAATGTTAAAACAAAGAAGCGGAAAAATTATTAATATATCATCTGTTTCAGGAGTACTTGGCAATGTCGGACAGGCAAATTATGCAGCTTCCAAAGCAGGAATCATAGGACTTACCAAGACTATGGCAAGAGAACTGGCAAGCAGAGGAATTACAGTCAATGCAATAGCACCGGGTTTTGTTAATACAGAAATGACGGAGGTCCTTCCTGATTCCGTAAAAGAAAATGCTGTTGCTCAGATTCCGTTGGGAAGATTTGGAGAAGTAGAGGATATTGCAGAAATGGCGGCATTTCTGGCATCAGATAAAGCTAATTATATTACAGGTCAGGTAATCCATGTGGATGGCGGAATGGCAATGTAGACATCTGGACAAAAATGTGGATAAATAAGATGGAAATATTGATAATTGTGGACAGATTAAAGGAGAATATATGAGAAGAGTAGTAGTTACCGGAATGGGAGCCATCACTCCTATCGGAATCGGAGTGGAAAATTTCTGGAAGAATGTTAAAAATAAAACGCTGGGATTTGGAGAAATTACACGATTTGATACCAGTGATTATAAAGTGAAAATTGCTGCAGAAGTAAAAGATTTTGTTGCAAAAGAACATATGGATTTCAAGGCAGCAAGAAGAATGGAACTGTTTTGTCAGTATGCAGTAGCGGCAGCAAAAGAAGCATTTTCTCAGTCAGGGCTTGATATGGAGAAAGAAGATGCATTTCGAGTAGGATGTTCGATTGGTTCTGGTATTGGAAGTCTCCAGGCCATGGAAAGTGCATATACAAAGATTCTGGATAAAGGACCGGCAAGAGTAAATCCGCTTCTGGTACCCATGATGATTTCCAATATGGCGGCAGGTAATGTTTCTATTCAGCTTGGTTTGAAAGGAAAAAGTCTGAATGTAGTTACAGCGTGTGCTACAGGAACACATTCGATTGGAGAGGCATTCAGAAGTATTCAGTGCGGTGATGCAGATGTTATGCTTGCCGGAGGTACGGAAGCATGTATCAGTCCTGTTGGAGTAGCAGGATTTACGGCACTGACAGCACTTTCTACATCAAACGATCCGGAAAGATGTTCTCTTCCATTTGATAAAGACAGAAGTGGATTTGTAATGGGAGAAGGAGCTGGTGTGGTTGTATTGGAAGAGCTGGAACATGCGAAAAAGAGAGGTGCTGAAATTCTGGCCGAAGTTGTAGGATATGGTGCTACAAGTGATGCTTATCATATTACTTCTCCGGCAGAAGATGGTTCAGGTGCAGCGAAGGCTATGGAATTAGCCATTCAGGAAGCTGGAATAGAAAAAGAAAATTTGAAATATATCAATGCTCATGGCACAGCAACTCATCACAATGATTTATTTGAAACCCGTGCAATCAAATTATTGTTTGGGGAGCATGCTTATCAGATGAAAGTAAATTCCACGAAATCAATGATAGGTCATCTTCTTGGTGCAGCTGGTGCGGTAGAATTTATTACTTGTGTAAAAGAAATTCAGGATGGATTTATTCATGCAACGACAGGTTATAAGACTCCTGATGAAGAGATGGATCTGGATTATGTATCTGGAGACGGAGTGGAAGAAAATCTGGAGTATGCACTCAGTAACTCATTGGGATTTGGCGGACATAATGCAAGTATTCTGGTTAAGAAATATAGAGATTAAAAGAGGAGCAAAATGATGGAATTTGAAAATCTGATTACATTGATTAGAGAGGTTTCTTCTTCGGAACTGACTGATTTTTCCATGAAAGACGGTGATTTTAAAATTTCCATGGGAAAAAGAGAGAAAAAAATGATAGTAACTTCACAGGAGGGAACGGCAGTAGTTTCTTCTGAAAAATTTATTAGCGCAGAAGATGTAAAAACATCAGAGGAAGAAAAAACTGTGATTTCAGGAAATCAGGTAAAAGCTCCACTGGTGGGAACTTACTACAGTGCTTCCGCACCTAATGCAGAACCTTTTGTACAGATTGGAGATACAGTGAAGAAGGGGCAGACTCTGGGAATCATAGAAGCTATGAAATTGATGAATGAAATTGAAAGCGAATATGACGGAGTAGTGGAAGATATTCTTGTGGAAAATGGCCAGATGGTTGAATATGGTCAGGTATTGTTTGTTATTAAGTAAGATCTTGGAGGTAAATTATGTTAACAACGAAAGAAATTATGGATATTATTCCTCACAGACATCCATTTCTTCTGGTAGATACCATTGAAGAAATGGAGCCAGGAGTACGGGCTGTAGGAAAAAAATGTGTAACATATGATGAGTATTATTTCAGAGGTCATTTTCCGGAAGAACCGGTAATGCCGGGTGTGCTGATTATTGAAGCTTTAGCTCAGGTAGGTGCAGTATGTGTATTGAGCTGCGAACAATTTAAAGGAAAAACAGCATATTTTGGCGGAATTAATCATTGTAAGTTTAAGAAAAAAGTGGTTCCTGGAGATGTACTGAGACTGGAAGTAGAACTGATTAAGCAAAAAGGTCCTATCGCTATTGCAAAAGCAACCGCGACTGTTGATGGAAAAGTGGCAGCAGCAGCAGAACTGACAGTAGCAATCGGATAAACAAGAGGAGTAGGGTATCATGTTTCGGAAAATTTTAATTGCAAACCGTGGAGAAATTGCAGTGCGTATTATACGCGCCTGCCGGGAGATGGGAATAGCGACAGTTGCGGTATATTCAGAAGCTGATAAAGAAGCATTGCATACTCAGCTGGCAGACGAAGCTGTATGTATTGGTCCGGCAGCAGCAGCAGACAGTTATCTGAATATGGAACAGATTCTGAGTGCATGTATTGCGGCAAAAGTAGATGCCATTCATCCTGGATTTGGATTTTTGTCAGAGAACAGCAGATTTGTGGAAATGTGTCAGAAATGTCACATATCTTTTATCGGACCAACTGCTGAGATGATGGAAAAAATGGGAAATAAAGCGGAAGCAAGAAAGACCATGATGAAAGCAGGAGTTCCTGTGGTTCCTGGAACAAAAGAACCGGTATATGATGCTCTTACTGCGAAAAAACTGGCGGATGAAATAGGATATCCGATTATGATCAAAGCCTCTTCAGGCGGCGGTGGAAAAGGTATGAGAGTTTCAGAAAGCCCAGAGGATTTTGAAGAAAACTTTAATGTGGCTCAGTTGGAATCTGTTCGAGGGTTTGCTGATAACGCTATGTATTTGGAAAAATATGTACAGGAACCGCGGCATATAGAGTTTCAGATTCTTGCTGACAAATATGGAAATGTAATACAGCTGGGAGAAAGAGATTGTTCCATACAGAGAAATCATCAGAAAGTAATAGAAGAATCGCCCAGTGTGGCACTTACACCAGAACTCCGTAAAAAAATGGGAGAAGCAGCAATCAAAGCAGCTAAAGCTGTCAATTATGAAAGTGCCGGTACAATTGAATTTCTACTGGATAAAGATAAAAATTTTTACTTTATGGAAATGAATACACGAATTCAGGTGGAACATCCGGTGACAGAGATGGTATCAGGAGTAGATTTAATGAAAGAAATGATATCAATAGCTGAGGGAAATCCTCTGTCTGTAAAACAGGAAAATATTCATCTTACCGGTCATGCAATGGAGTGCAGAATTAATGCCGAAGATCCGGAAAAAAATTTCCGTCCCTGTCCCGGAATCATTAACGAGATTCATCTTCCGGGAGGATATGGAGTGAGAGTGGATACAGCTGTATATAATGGTTATGAAATTCCTCCATATTATGATTCTATGATTGCAAAAGTAATTGTTCATGGAAGAGACAGAAGAGAGACCATTGATAAAATGAGAAGTGCTTTGGGAGAGCTTATTATTGACGGAGTTACAACTAATGTGGATTTTCAGTATGATATTTTGAATAATAAGGATTTTCAGGATGGAAATGTGACGACTGATTTTATACCGAAACATTTTTCATGAGAGCATAGCAGGAGAGGTTCAGGTTTATGGCAAAATTGAAGCATATGTTTAAAAAGACGGCAGCTTTGTTTGGCGACAGAGAAAAGAACATGGACGAAAAAGATGGAAACAGGAAAGATAACCGAAAAAGAGAAGAACCTTCTGTACCAGAAGGTCTCTGGCTGAAGTGTCCAAAATGCGGAGAAATGGTTTACAAAGATGATGTTAAAAATCATCATTATGTTTGTCCAAAATGTGAAGGATATTTTCGAATCAAAACAAAAACCAGAATACGGATGGTAGCTGACAAAGGAACTTTCAGAGAATGGTTCGAAGAAGTGGAAGGAACAAATCCGCTGGATTATCCGGAATATGAAGAAAAAATAGAAATACTGCAGGAAAAAACCGGACTGAAGGAAGCTGTTACAATCGGGGAATGCAGTGTAAATGGAGTCCATACGGTTTTAGGTGTGTGTGACGCAAGATTTCTCATGGGAAGTATGGGATATGTTGTTGGAGAAAAAATTACACGCGCATTTGAAAAAGCTATAGATGAAAAACTTCCCGTGGTACTGTTTTGCAGTTCAGGGGGAGCCAGAATGCAGGAAGGTATTATTTCGCTGATGCAGATGGCAAAGACATCTGCAGCTATCAAGAAGCATAGCGATGAGGGACTTTTCTATCTTCCTGTTCTGACAGATCCAACG
Organism: Lachnospiraceae bacterium; assembly: GCA_004556655.1. GTDB lineage: Bacteria > Bacillota > Clostridia > Lachnospirales > Lachnospiraceae > Oliverpabstia. The sequence continues at coordinate 8,307 of SFGF01000083.1, forward strand.
ACAGGAGGAGTCACAGCTAGTTTTGCCATGCTGGGTGATATTATTCTTGCAGAACCTGGAGCATTGATCGGATTCGCGGGGCCGAGAGTAATTGCACAGACAATCGGTCAAAAACTTCCGGAAGGATTTCAGAGAGCGGAATTTCTGGTGGAAAAAGGAATCATAGATGGTGTTGTTGAGAGAGCAAATTTGAAAGATACCATTTATCATCTTCTTATGGTTCATCAGGAAAATAAAAATTATAAAAATTATGAAGAATTGAAAGAAGAGAGTAGAGAAAGACCAGAAAATCAAATTTTTAATAATGATGAAGTAATTGAATCAGAAGAAACAGAGAATCAGAATGAAGAAAGCAATCTAGAACAGGTATTGACTGCGTGGGACAGAGTAGAAATCTCCAGAAGCAGTGAACGTCCTACCAGTATGGAATATATTCAACAGATTTTTGATGAATTTATGGAACTTCACGGTGATCGGGCATTTCGGGATGATGGCGCTGTCGTCGGCGGTATCGGTATGTTGAATGAGCAGCCGGTGACAGTGATCGGACAGCAAAAAGGAAAAAATGTTAAAGAAAACATTTATAGGAATTTTGGTATGGCATCCCCTGAAGGATATCGAAAAGCACTGAGGCTTATGAAACAGGCTGAAAAATTTGGAAGACCGATTATTAATTTTGTTGATACGCCGGGAGCAGCCTGTGGAATTGAGGCTGAAGAGCGTGGACAAGGAGAGGCAATTGCCCGGAATCTAATGGAGATGTCCGGTCTTAAAGTTCCTGTACTCAGTATTTTTATCGGTGAAGGTGGAAGCGGCGGAGCACTTGGACTGGCAGTGGCTAATGAAGTATGGATGATGGAAAATGCTACATACTCCATTTTATCACCGGAAGGATTTGCGTCTATTTTATGGAAAGACGGAAAGCGGGCAAAAGAGGCTTCAGGAATTATGAAAATAACAGCTAACGATCTGAAACAGATGGAGATTGTTGAGTGGGTAATACCGGAAAAACAGCCTGCAGATAAAGAAAATCTTCCGGACATTGCAGAAAAAATCAGAGAAAAGTTGAATTGCTTCTTGAAAGAACAAAGCGATAAATCAGAAGAAGAACTAGTCAGTGAAAGATATAAAAGATTTCGTAGATTTTAGAGGTAGAGTATGAAACCATTGATTATAGGAGATTTAACAGCAAAAATTCCTGTTATTCAGGGAGGCATGGGTGTGGGAATCAGCTTGTCCCGTCTGGCAGGAAATGTGGCCGCCTGTGGTGGCATAGGTGTAATATCTACGGCACAGATCGGTTTTCGTGATACGGAATTTGAAAGAAATCCGTTGAAAGCAAATCTAAAGGCAATAGGGGAAGAAATACGAAAAGCAAAAGAAATTGCCCGAGGAGGAATCATTGGAGTCAATATCATGGTAGCAACAAAAAAATATGAGGAATATGTGAAAACTGCAGTGAAAGCAGGAGTTGATATTATAATATCCGGTGCGGGTCTTCCTGTGGATCTTCCCAAATTAACAGAAGGCAGCAAAACAAAGATTGCTCCGATTGTATCTACCGTAAAATCTGCAAAAGTACTCTGTAAAATGTGGGGCAGACATTATCAGAAGGTACCGGATCTGGTAGTTATTGAAGGACCGAAAGCGGGAGGTCATCTGGGATTTTCGAGAGAGCAGTTAAGTCAATTTTGTGATATAGAAAATCAAGATATTGACAAAGAAAATATATCGAAAAAAGCGGATTATGACAGTGAAATCCGTGGAATTATTCAGGTGGTAAAAGAATATGAAGAAAAATATAATAAAAAGATACCAGTCGTTGTAGGTGGAGGTATTTTTGATAAAAAAGATGTTTGTCATGCAATGGAATTAGGTGCTGATGGTGTACAGATGGGAACCAGATTTGTAACAACTTATGAGTGTGATGCAGATGACAGGTATAAGCAGACATATCTGGATGCCCGGAAGGAAGACATTGTGATTGTGAACAGTCCGGTAGGAATGCCGGGACGGGCAATAAGAAATAAATTTATTCTCAACAAAGAAAAAGAGAAAAAGCCTGTAAAAAAATGTTATCAATGTATTAAAGGATGTAATCCACTGGAGACACCGTACTGTATTACACGGGCTCTTATTAACGCAGCAGTGGGAAAAGTGGAGGAAGCACTTCTTTTTTGCGGAGAAAATGCATGGAAGTGTACAAAAATAGAACATGTAAAAGATATCCTGGAAGAGATTGGTTGATTTTTTTACTTCTTCTTGGTATTGTATTAATAGAATAAAGGTAGCTGTTCAGTAGGTAACTGTCATGAATAGTTACGAACAATACAGGAAGGAAGTAAGAAAATGATTAACCAGATATATAAAAAAATGTTGACTGGAAAGTCCATAATACGTGAACAGTCAGAGTTTGCTACGGAGCTGGGTAATAAGATCGGATATGAGAATGTTTTTGATTATAGTTTGGGAAATCCCAGTGTTCCGGTTCATGAAGATTATACGAAGGCTGTAATCGAACAGGCTCAAACCATGAGTTCGTCCGAGCTTCATGGATACAGTCCGTCTCTTGGAAATACAGAGGTTCGCAAAAAAGTTGCAGAAAGTCTGAAAAGCAGATTTGGTCTGGATTATGAGACAAAACATATTTTTATGACAAGTGGAGCAGCAGGGGCAATCGCTCATGCACTGCGATGTGTGACACAGCCAGGGGATGAAGTAATAACATTTGCACCATTTTTCCCTGAATACAATGAATATGTGGGAAAAACAGGGGCTGTGCTGAAGGTGGTTCCGGCAAATACGGAAAATTTTCAGATTAATTTTGAAGCATTTGAAGAAATGCTGAATGAAAAAGTGCAGGCTGTATTGATTAATACACCGAACAATCCGTCAGGTATTGCTTATTCGGAAGAGACGATCATAAAACTTGCGGATATTATGAAAAATAAGCAGGAAGAATATGGTCATGATATTTTCCTGATCAGTGATGAACCATATAGAGAAATTCTGTTTGATGGAAAACCTGCAGTTTATCCTAGTAAATATTACGAAAATTCTCTCTCCTGTTACTCATTTTCCAAGAGCCTCAGTCTTCCGGGTGAACGAATCGGTTATGTGGCAGTAAATCCAAAAGCTACGGATGCGGATATTATAGCTGTTATGTGTGGACAGATCAGTAGAGGTATTGGACATAATTGTCCGTCATCCAGTGTGCAGCTGGCAGTGGCGGAGGTTCTTGATAAAACAAGTGATTTGTCTGTGTATGAGAAGAATATGAATCTGATCTACGACGAACTTGTAAAACTGGGATTTGAGGTAGTCAGACCGGGAGGAACTTTTTACATATTCCCGAAAGCACTGGAGGAAGATGCAACAACTTTCTGCATGAAAGCACGTAAGTATAATTTGATTCTGGTACCCAGTGACAGCTTTGGGGTACAGGGATATTTCAGAATGGCATACTGTATAGATACGGAAAAAGTACTGAGAAGTTTTCCGGCTTTGGAACAGTTTGTGAAAGAAGAGTATGGAGTAAGAGCGTAAATAGAGCATATTGTGAAAGCTGCTGGCAGAAAGGAAAATAGAAATGATTAAAGGATTTAAAATGAAATTATTCCCTGGACAGGAAGAAGAATATGAAAGAAGACATAATCTTCTCTGGCCTGAGATGAAAGAAATGATTCATGAACATGGCGGAAAAAATTATACGATATTTCTGGATAAAGAAACATTAACTTTGTTCGGGTATATAGAAATTGAAGATGAAGAACTTTGGGCAAAAGGTGCGGATACTGCAATCAATCGAAAATGGTGGGATTATATGGCAGATATCATGGAGACAAATCCTGACAACAGCCCTGTAAGTATTGATTTGAAAACAGTATTTCATCTTGATTAATCATAGACAGGAAAAATAATAATTCTAAATGGACATATGAAAAAGAGTGTAGGGACTTTGATAATTTCACAGACTTTATACTCTTTTTTCTGTATTTTTTGGAAAGTTTTATCATTTGTATATTCCTTCTTATGTGATAGCTCCCATTAAGTGAGGCAGGGGTGCATTCTGGGATCGTTTATATGTTGATCAAGAATAATATGAACACGTTCTATCTCATTGAGAAGCAATTTTTCTGTTCTGCGTATTTCATTCCGCAGATTGTATTCTGTCTGTTTGATCTGGTATTCCAGGTTGTCCAGTCTTTGGTAAATCGGTGTGAGTTTTTGATCGAAGGCAGCCTCCAGTTTCTGATCAAAAGTAGCTTCCAGTTTTTTGTTATTATCCTCCAGCTTCTGATCAAA
>SFGF01000084.1 GCA_004556655.1 Lachnospiraceae bacterium
CATAAAGCTGCCACTCTATATCTTTTCAAAAGTTGGGCAGATTGGTACTTTGATAGACTATATTCATTTTGAAATTACAGTTTGCGGAAACTCAAGGTTTTTCTTGACAACCTAAATTTTTGTTACTGTTCACTCCGTGACCAGCAACACGCTTCGCGATGCACAGAAATGATGCAGAATGCATCATTTCGCGCTGTATGTCTCGGGATTTTCGTGTTTACAACACGAAAACGCCTCGCGGAATAGTGGCGTGTGAACAGTAACAATTTTTCCCCCTGACTGAAACAGCCAGGGGGATTGTATTTTAACTTCATCTCTTCTGAGTTATACTAAAGCTACTGTCTCACGGCAGATTGCCAGTTCTTCATTTGTAGGAATAACTGCAACCTTTACTTTGGAATCCGGAGTAGAGATAACAATTTCTTCTCCTCTGTTTCCATTTGCTTCTTTATCCAGTTCAACTCCCAGATATCCAAGATAGCTTACAACTTTTTCACGAACCGGAATCGCATTCTCACCGATACCTGCTGTAAATACGATAGCATCAACACCATTCATAGCTGCAACATATCCACCAACAAATTTTGCAATACCGTAACACAGTACTTCGATTGCGTTAGCTGCTGCTTCGTTGCCGCTCTCAGCTGCTTCATTCAGATCACGGAAATCGCTGGAAAGTCCGCCTGACAGTCCCTGCAGACCGGATTTTTTATTCAGAACATTCATAATTCCTGCAATATCCAGATTTTCTTTCTTTGCGATGAATTCCATGATAGCCGGATCGATGTTACCGGAACGGGTTCCCATAACAACACCTTCCAACGGAGTAAGTCCCATAGTTGTATCTACGCATTTGCCATTTACAACTGCACTGATAGAGGAACCATTGCCCAGGTGACATACGATAACTTTTGAATTCTCCGGATCCAGACCAAGGAATTCAACGGCACGTTTGGAAACGAAGCTGTGGCTGGTTCCGTGGAAACCATATCTTCTTACTTTGTATTTCTCATAATATTCCAGCGGCAGACCATACAGATAAGCTTTCGGAGGCATTGTCTGATGGAAAGCGGTATCGAATACACCAACCTGAGGTACACCAGGCATCAGCTCGCTGCATACGCGGATACCGATCAGGTTTGCCGGATTGTGCAGAGGTGCCAGATCATTACACTCTTCAACTGCAGCGATCACTTCATCTGTGATAACTACGGAAGAAGCAAATTTTTCTCCGCCATGTACAACACGATGTCCGACTGCATTTACTTCCTTCAGGCTGCTGATTGCGCCGGTTTTTTCATTGGTCAGAGCATCCAGTACCATCTGGATTGCTTCTTTATGTGTAGGCATAGGAGCCTCTGTAACTTCTTTATCACAGCCGGCTTTCTGATATACAAGTCTTCCATCGATACCGATTCTCTCGCAGAGACCTTTTGCCAGAACTGCTTCTGAATCTGAGTTAATAAGCTGATACTTCAGAGAAGAGCTTCCGCAATTGATAACTAATACGTTCATTATTTTTCCTCCAAATGATAATCTTATTCAGCCTGACACTGAACAGCTGTAATTGCAACAACACCAACGATATCTTCTGCAGAACATCCACGGGACAGATCGTTGACCGGTTTTGCGATACCCTGTGTTACAGGACCGTAAGCTTCTGCCTTTGCCAGTCTCTGAACCAGTTTGTATCCGATATTTCCAGCATCCAGATCCGGGAAGATCAGAGTATTTGCTTTTCCTGCAACCGGGCTGCCCGGAGCTTTGGATGCACCAACACTCGGTACGATAGCAGCGTCAAGCTGGAACTCACCGTCGAGTTTCAGATCCGGATTCTGCTCTTTTGCGATTCTTGTAGCTTCTACTACTTTATCTACATCTGCATGTTTAGCACTTCCCTTTGTAGAATGGGACAGCATAGCAACAACAGGCTCTTCTTCAACCAGAAGTTTGAAAGATTCCGCAGAGGAAGCTGCGATAGCTGCCAGTTCTTCCGGATTCGGATTCTGGTTCAGACCGGAATCTGCGAAAATGAATGTACCGTTTGCACCATACTCGCAATCCGGAACTACCATCAGGAAGAATGCGGATACCAGTTTTGTACCCGGTTTTGTTTTCAGAATCTGCAGACACGGTCTCAGTGTATCAGCTGTAGAATGGCATGCACCGGATACCATACCGTCTGCATCACCCATCTTAACCATCATAACACCATAGTACAGATACTGATTCAGAAGAATCTCTTTTGCCTGTTCCGGTGTCATACCTTTTTTACTTCTCAGTTCAACCAGCTTGTCAATGTAACCCTGTGTTTTCTCAGATGTAGCAGGATCAACGATGATTGCTCCGGAAATATCCAGACCTTCGCTGCCTTTTTTAACTGCTTCTTCACTTCCTACCAGAACTACATCTGCAATCCCTTCTTTCAGGATCTGTGCAGTAGCTTCATAAGTTCTTCTGTCTTCTGTCTCCGGAAGTACAATTACTTTTTTGTTTGCTTTTGCTCTTGCTTTGATTACGTCAATAAATCCCATGATTCTATGACTCCTTTCGTTATTTTCCCTGACAGGCAGGTTTTTATAAAGGTTTACCCCTTGACCGATATCCATATCCCAGGACACAAATATCGGTTATACTCGTTATTTAAAATTATACCTCGTTTATAATTTCGTGACAAGGTTAGTTAATTTTTTAACGTTCTTTTTCCAACATGTGGAAACCCTTGTTTTTGCGGTATTTTCCTGTTAGAATAGGGAAAATAATGAATGTATTTTTTGAGGTGCAAACTTATGAAAATTGCCGGAATCATTGCCGAATACAATCCTTTTCACAAAGGACATGCATACCATATCCAAAGGACCCGTGAAATCACAGGTGCCGATTTCATCGTTGTGGTCATGAGCGGTGATTTTATCCAGCGGGGAGGTCCCGCTTTTCTCACCAAACACCAGCGTGCAAAAATGGCTCTGCTTGGCGGTGCTGACCTTGTGTTTGAGCTTCCTTCCACCCATTCCTGCCAGAGTGCAGAATTTTTTGCAAAGAGTGGCGTCCAACTTTTGAATGGGCTTGGCTGCATAGATTATCTTTCTTTTGGAAGTGAACTGGGAGATATCCGGCCGTTTCGTACTCTGGGAACGTATCTGGCAGACGAACCGGAATCTTTTCGGCAATTGCTGCAGGAAAAGCTCAAATCCGGTCTTTCCTTCCCCTCTGCAAGAGCCCTTACTTTGACAGAATTACTCTCTGCTGACTCTTTTATCACAGAAGATTTACTAAAAAGTCCTAATAATATTCTGGGAACAGAATATTGCAAGGCCTTGCATCGCACCAACAGTCCGATTCAGCCGGTTACCATATGCCGTGAAGGGAACGGATATCACGAAACAACGATAAAAAGCAGCTTCCCTTCTGCCTCTGCTATACGTACCGCTGTGCACCATTCCATGGATTCTATAGGAAATACGGACGCTCTTGTCTCTTGCTTTCCTGATGCAGTTTTCTCTATGATAAAATCAGAAGACTTGCTTAACAACACGGTAGACGAGCAGGACTTTTCGCTTTTGATCCGCTGGATGCTTATGTCTTCGGACACAGATACGCTGACAACCTTTCAGGATATCAACGAAGATCTGGCCTGCCGATTGGTTAACGTAAGAGAACAGTATAAAGATTTTTCTCAGTTTGTCTCTCTGATTAAGACAAAAGATATGACATATACCCGTATTTGTCGGGCACTTTTTCATGCACTTTTGGATATCCGTGAAGTTCCGGATTTGACCTATGCCCGTCTTCTGGGCTTTCGGCGCAGCGCTGCTCCGGTTCTGACAGAAATCAAAAAAAGAGGAGAGCTGCCTCTTCTGACCAAGCTGGCGGATTCCTCCAGACTACTTGATACAAAAAGTCTCGCTCTCCTGAAACAGAACACCCGTATCTCCAATCTCTATGAGACTGTTCTTTGTGAAAAAACTCATAAAGCATTTGTTCACGAGTATTCAAAATCAATTGTAACTTTATAAAACAGAATCCTGCAATCCGCCGGAGGCTTGATCTTGGAAGGAGATTAATTCTTGAAGCTGTGAATCGGCGCCGGTATTCTTCCTCCTCTGTTGACAAATGCATCACATTTGAACGGATTTACCGGCATAACCGGTGCGTATCCCAGAAGTCCACCGAACTCTACTGTCTCGCCCACCCCTTTACCGATTACAGGGATAACACGGACAGCAGTGGTTTTCTGGTTGACCATTCCGATTGCCATTTCATCAGCGATGATACCTGCGATTGTTGAAGCGCTGGTATCTCCCGGAATTGCAATCATATCAAGTCCTACAGAACATACACATGTCATAGCTTCCAGTTTTTCCAGAGTAAGTGCTCCTGCATTTACCGCATCAATCATTCCCTGATCTTCACTGACCGGGATAAACGCTCCGCTCAGTCCTCCAACGTAAGAAGAAGCCATAACTCCGCCTTTTTTCACCTGATCGTTCAGCATGGCAAGAGCTGCTGTAGTTCCCGGTGCGCCTACTCTCTCCAGACCGATTTCTTCCAGAATTTCTGCAACCGAATCTCCAATTGCCGGTGTCGGTGCAAGAGACAAATCAACAATACCAAACGGAACCCCCAGACGTCTGGATGCTTCCTGGGCAACCAGCTGACCCACACGGGTAATCTTGAATGCTGTCTTTTTGATTGTCTCGCAAAGTACTTCAAAGTTCTGACCACGCACCTTGGACAATGCATATTTTACTACACCAGGTCCGCTGACACCTACATTAATAATGGCGTCTGCTTCTGTCACACCATGGAATGCACCTGCCATAAATGGATTATCATCAGGCGCATTACAAAATACTACCAGTTTTGCACAACCAAGAGAATCATTTTCTTTTGTAGCCTCGGCCGTTGCCAGTACCATCTCACCCATCAATTTCACTGCATCCATATTGATACCTGTTTTTGTTGAACCCAGATTAACAGAGCTGCACACCCTTTCAGTCTCAGCCAGTGCCTGTGGAATGGAACGAATCAAAAGCTCATCCGCCTTAGTCATTCCTTTGGATACCAGTGCGGAATATCCACCGATAAAGTTAACCCCTACTTCCTTTGCTGCTTTATCCAGGGTATGAGCCAACGTCACAAAGTCCTCCGGAGTTTTACAGGCAGCACCACCCACCAGAGCCATGGGAGTAATGGAAATTCGTTTGTTAACGATTGGAATCCCATATTCTCTGGAAATATCTTCTCCTGTCTGTACCAGATTTTTTGCCAGCGTTGTAATCTTCTCATATACTTTTCTGTTTACTTCCTGCAAATCAGAGTCGATACAATCCAGAAGACTGATACCCAGAGTAATGGTACGCACATCCAGATTCTCCTGCTCAATCATTTTATTGGTTTCATTTACCTCAAAAATATTAATCATTTGCCATAACCTCCGCTTTTCTGATTAGATTCTGTGCATTTTATTGAAAATATCTTCATGCTGACAGCGGATCACAACACCGATTTCTTCGCCCAGTTTATTCAGTTCTTCTGCAATATCTCCGGTTCCTTTATCACATTTTGCAGTATCAGTGATCATCATCATGTTAAAGAATCCATCTACGATTGTCTGAGAAATATCCAGAATATTAATCTGATTTTCTGCAAGATAAGTACATACCTTTGCAATGATTCCTACTGTGTCTTTTCCTACTACTGTGATAATTGTTTTTTTCATCTTTTTTCTCCTTTACAGTTCTACAACTTTTGATGCACTGTCGCGATGTGCGACGGCGATTCTAAAATCCTTTGCCTTATAAGGATTGTCACCCATTGTCACTTCTGAGCAGACAGTTTCATAAGCCAGTGCCTCATAATTATTCTCCTTGCTCAGATGCCCCAGCAAAATGTCTTTCATTCCGTCATGAAGAAGACGGCAAAGAAGTTTTCCTGCAGTTTCATTAGACAAATGACCTCTCTCACCCAGAATTCTCCTTTTCAGATAATAAGGATAACTTCCCACCTGAAGCATATTTACATCATGATTTGCTTCCAGTAAAAGGGCATCCAGTCCTTTCAGATTGTCCACAATATACTCATCATAGACTCCCATATCCGTAGCAATACCTACCGAGTGCTCTCCCTGATTCACCCGATATCCTACAGGTTCTGCCGCATCATGAGAAATATGGAAGGGATGTACCGTAAGATCTCCAATCTGATACTCTCTGTCTCCCTGAATCTCATGGAAAATTCCCTCTGGTAATTTGCCAAGACTGCCGCTTTCTTCCATGGCTTTTATGGTCCCGGAAGTTGCATAAATAGGTACACCGCATTTTCTTGCGATGACTCCCAGCCCCTTGATATGGTCCGAATGCTCATGAGTCACAAAAATACCATCCAGGTCTTTTGTTGTCAAATCCAGAGAATTCAGTCCAAACTCAACTTTTTTCCCGCTGATTCCTGTATCAATCAGCAGATTCGTAGTGTTACTCCCCACATAGATACAGTTTCCGCTGCTTCCGCTGGCGATACTACATAGTCTCATACATCTGCATCCTTTGCATAATCTGTTCTTTTGTATCTTCAAAATCACCACTGTTATCTATCTCAAAATCACAGTGATCGCTGAATTCATCCTCACTGAGCTGATTGGCGAAGATACTCTTTACCTTTTCTTCCGAATATCCTCTGTTTTTCATCAGTCTCTCAGTACGGGTTTCTTCATCTGCATAAATATACCACAGTTCATCACAAATTTCATCATATTTATCTTCAATTAACAAAGCTGCTTCCACAATGAAGAAATCTGTTTCATTTTCTTTTTCTCTCTCAATTGCTTTCCGTATGTATTTTTTTACTGCCGGATGTACAATGGCATTGAGTTTATCCAGTAATTCTTTATCTTCAAACACCATCTCAGCGATTTTTGTCCGATCCAGTGTTCCATCTTCCTGAAGGATTCCCGGTCCGAACAGCTCCACGATGGGAGCAAAGCAGGATTTTCCGGGTTTCATTACCAGATATCCCACTTCATCAGCCTCCACCACCGTAGCATTCCAGTTATCTGCTATAAAATTTAAAATCTCGCTTTTTCCGGCTCCCACACCGCCGGTCACTCCGATTACTTTCATCTTTCGTGTCTCCTTCCTGTTATTTTGCTTCATACCAGTTATTTCCTGTATGCATATCCACTTCCAAAGGTACTGCAAGATCAGCAGCCTGCCGCATTTCTCTCTCCAAAATATCCGAAACCATTTCCAGTTCGTCTATCGCCGTCTCAATCAGAAGTTCGTCATGAACCTGCAAAATCAGTCTGGACTTCAGATTTGCTTCCCGAAGTGCTCTGTTTACACGAACCATGGCAATCTTGATAATATCTGCTGCTGTTCCTTGAATCGGCGAGTTCATTGCTACTCTCTCACCAAAAGAACGCTGCATGAAATTACTGGATTTCAATTCCGGTACCGGGCGTCGTCTTCCAAACATGGTAGTAATATAGCCGTCATTTTTTGCTTTTTCCACTTCTCCATCCAGATAACTCTTGATTTTCGGGTACGTTGCAAAATATTGTTCGATATACTGGGCTGCCTCTTTTCTTGTAATACTAAGGTCCTGGCTCAGTCCAAAAGAGCTGATTCCATATACAATTCCAAAGTTTACGGCTTTTGCATTACGCCGCTGCAGCGGTGTCACCTGGTCAAATGGAATATGAAATACCTGAGATGCTGTAATCCTGTGGATATCCTGGGCTTCCCTGTATGCCTGAATCAGCATCTCATCTCCGGAAAGATGCGCCAGCACTCTGAGTTCAATCTGAGAATAATCCGCATCCAGAAATACAAACCCAGGTTTTGGTACAAATACTTTTCGTATCATTCTTCCCAGTTCCATACGCACAGGAATATTCTGCAGATTTGGTTCTGTGCTGCTAATTCTGCCCGTGGCCGTAATTGTCTGATTAAATGTAGAGCGGATTCTGCCGTCTTCTTCAATATAAGCTGCCAACCCGTCTGCATAGGTGGATTTTAACTTTGTAAGCTGCCGGTACTCCAGGATATCTGCCACAAACGGATACTCCGGTGCCAGTTTATCAAGCACATCTGCGGCTGTGGAATACCCGGTTTTTGTTTTCTTACCACCCGGCATTCCCATTTTTTCAAATAAAATCACTCCCAGCTGCTTTGGAGAATTGATATTAAATGTCTCGCCGGCCTGCTCATATATTTTCTTTTCCAGTTCCCCGATTCTTACCTGAAGCTGCTCTCCATATACTTTCAATTCTTCTGCTTTTACCAGGATTCCCTCTTTTTCCATATCATCCAGAGTAAATGCCAAAGGCATCTCAATTTTTTCAAACAACGACAGCATTCCCGTATCTTTTAGCGCATTTTTCACCGGAACCTGTGCTGCATCTGACACATAAGCCTGATAAGATGCATATTCTGCCGCCTGTTCCACAGATACCTGAGACAAATCCACATGCCTGTTATTCTGGAATATTTCCTCCTGAGAAGGAAGCTGCTCTCCCAGATACTCCTTTGCCGCATCATCATAGGTATAAGAATTCTTCAGAGGATTTAAGAGATAACAGCCAATGCTCAAATCAAAGATACCTTTTCGCTCCTCTATCTTAATTTTCTTACGCAGTGCTTTAATATCAGGTGTACCCACCCCATTACCTGCTTCAAAGAGTCTCTCAAGCTGACCAAGCAGATAGCTTTCTGTCATAAAACCAGTCACCGGAAAATAATAAACCTGCTTCTCTCCAAAAGAAAGCCCGGCTCCAACAATTCCCTCTTTTCCTTCCAACAGGGAAACACCGGTCTGCAGCGCTCCTCTTGCCTGTTCCCAGATATTTTCCGCTTCTCCAAGTTCCTCCACAATACGGTACTGCACACTCTCTTTTGCTTCCATATTTTCAAAACGGGACAGAAGATTTTTAAAATCAAGACGTTTGAACCACTCGTATGCATCCTGTGTATATAATTCTCCCAGACGGGCATTTTCCCACTCAAATGCGATTGGGCTGTCTGTATTGATCGTTGCCAGTTCTTTACTCAGTACTGCCATATCATAATGCTCTCGAAGAGATTCTTTTGCCTTATTTGGCTTGATCTCTTCCAGATGTTCATGAGCATTTTCAATGGTTCCGAATTCCCCGATAATCTTTGCAGCTGTTTTTTCACCTACTCCCGGTATTCCCGGAATATTATCAGCAGTATCTCCCATCAGTGCTTTCAGTTCAATGATCTGTGGCGGTGTGACCTTGTAAGTCTCAAGAACCTGCGCTGTATGATAATCCTCAATAACCGTCTTTCCGCCTCTTGTTTTCGGGATTCGTATGAGTACCTTATCCGTTGCCAGCTGAAGTAAATCCCGATCTCCGGAAACAATCGTCACATCCATCCCTTTCTTTTCACTTCTTCTTGCAATGGTTCCAAGCAGATCATCCGCCTCATAACCTTCCTGAGAAATAATGGTAATGCCCATCGCCTGCAAAACCTCTTTGATCACAGGTACCTGCTGCCGCAATTCCTCCGGCATGGGTTTTCTGGTACCTTTGTATGCATCAAACATCTTATGCCGAAATGTAGGTGCATGCAGATCAAAGGCTACTGTCAGATACTGCGGTTTTTCCTCTTCCAGTATCTTTGTCATAATATTTAAAAAACCATACACAGCATTCGTATGAAGACCTTCAGAATTGGTCAGATCCGGAAGACCATAAAACGCACGATTTAAAATACTGTGTCCGTCAATCAATACGATTTTTTCGTTCATATTCTATTCCTTTCAAAATAAGGTCGGCAATTCAATATGTCCCAGATAAAGCAGCAAAGAAAACGCTATCCCGATTCCAAACAGCATTACAAACACTACCACTGTCTTTGTAAGCAAATGCCGTCTTTTTAGAAACTCCTCTTTCTGTTTCAAATCTTCTCTTAACATCTTGGGGATATTATAGGATTCCAGTTTTTCTCCTTCCAGATACTTCATTCCTACTGTAATCGTATAATATGTCTCCAATTCATCATAACATTCCGGACAACTTTCTATATGTTCCAGAAAATCTTCCATTTCCCGGATGGGAAGGGTATTATTGATAAAACCATCAATTTTGGATAATGTTTCTTCACACTTCATTAGGGAACTACCTCCTTGCTTGTTTTATCATACCATGAATTCTCAGGAAACGGAAGATAAAAAGCTGTCATACTTATTTTGTACGACAGCTTTTGTAAAATCATAACTATTTCCAAACAGGATGATCCAGTTCTTCCTGTACTCTCTTCAGATGTTCTCTGATGGTGATTTTCTGCGGACACTGTTCTTCACAAGCACCACACTCAGCGCAGTTAACCGGTTTTGCATCCTCTCCCAGTTCATTTTCCCAACGGTTTTTCACCACTCCGTAATTCTGATAAATGTGGTAATCATTCCAGATACGGAAGTTACCCGGGATGTCCACACCTGCCGGACACGGCATACAATAACGGCATCCTGTACAACCATTCTGCACTCTGGACTTCAGCGTCTTCACAACCTGTTCTACAGTTGCTTCTTCACTCTCCGACAATGGTTCAAAATGATTGAATGTCTTCAGATTATCCTCCACCTGCTCAGGAGTACTCATACCACTGAGAACTACTTTTACGTTCGGATGAGATGCAACCCAACGCACTGCCCAGGATGCAACACTCTTGTCCGGTGCTGCTTTTTTGAATACCTCATTGATATCCTCAGAAAATCCTGCCAGAAGTCCTCCCCGAACCGGCTCCATAATCACCATCGGAATTCCTTTTTTCTCAGCCAGGGCATAACCTTTATCTCCAGCCTGGATATCTGTATCCATATAATTGTACTGAATCTGGCAGAAATCCCAGTTATAATAATTGATGATTTCCTCAAATACCTCATAGTCATCATGGAATGAGAAGCCCAGATAGCGAATCTTGCCGGCTTTTCTAAGTTCTTCACACATCTCCACAATTCCCAGATCTTTTACTTTCTGAAAACGCTCTTTATCGAGCGCATGAATCAGATAAAAATCCACATAGTCTTTGTCAAGGCGCTTTAGCTGATCCTCAAATACCTTTCTGGCTTCCTCCTGTGTGTCCACAAGCCAGATAGGAAGCTTTGTTGCCAGAAAATAGGAAGAACGGTCATATTTGTTCAAAACTCTTCCAACAAAGGGTTCACTGTCTCCTCCATGGTAGGGGAATGCAGTATCATAATAGGTAACACCCTGTGCCATAGCTTCGTTCAGCATCTTTTCTGCAGTTACTTCATCAATTTTACCATTCTCCAACGTAGGGAAACGCATACATCCAAAGCCAAGCAATGACGGTGCGATTCCCAATTTATCCATCTTTCTTTTTTCCATTGTAAGTAATCCTCCCAGGTAACAATAACTTGGTTTTATTCTACCAAACTCTTCCTGTTCCTGCAATGAGGAAGTTTCTTTTTATTCTCCGAATTTTTTCTTTACCAGCTCTACGAGATATTCTGCCGTTCCTTCCACGCCGAGCAGACTGCTGTCGATCAGAATATCCTTATGGCTCTTGTCATCCGGCATATACCCGGTAAAATTCATATGGTAAGACTCTCTTGCCTTATCAACCGCCGCCATCATTCTTCTGGCCTCATCCTCTTCCATTCCCAGGTCTTTGATACAATGTCCCAGCCTCGCCTCGTAGGAAGCATAAATATAAATATGAATCGCATTTTCCATCTCACTCAAGGTAAAATCTGCACATCTTCCCACGATCACGCACGTTTCTTTCTCCGCAAGGAATTTGATGATATTCTGCTGCGCCTCAAAAATTTGATCCTGTGTCGTTGTTGTTCCGCTTCCCAGCGGACTTGCCATTCGGAAAAACGGATTTTTCGAAAGACTATTTGCCTTTTCTTCCACCTCATTGATGACGGAAACAGGAAGATTTAACTTTTTTGCCGCCTGATCGACCAGATCCCTGTCATAATATTCAATGCCTAGCATTTCCGCCATTTTCCTGGCAATCGGGCGTCCCATACTTCCGAACTCTTGAGTTTCCGCAAACTGTAATTCAAAAGTAAATATGTCTGTCCAAAGTACCAATCTGCCGATTTTTTGAAAAATTAGAGTGACAGCTCTGCGAATAG
>SFGF01000085.1 GCA_004556655.1 Lachnospiraceae bacterium
GGACGGAATGCGGAACCGGAAATACCTGGGTGACGGCACGGTCATCTACCAGATCCAGGGAAGCCTTATCTCAGGGGAACAGAAGATCGGCCAGGATGAACAGTCACTGGTATATGAGCTGGAATACTACTATGACAGTGACGGGAACATCCTTTCTATGCTGTATAATGGGACAGAGTATTATTACCTGAAAAATATCCAGGGTGATATCATTGGAATCCTTGATGGAAGCGGCACCAGTGTAGTAGAATATAGCTACGACAGCTGGGGAAAAGTCATAGAGATCAGCGGTAATCAGGAACTGGGGAAACGGAATCCCTTCCGGTACCGTGGGTACTACTATGATGAAGAGACGGGATTCTATTATGTATCCAGCCGTTATTACGATCCTGAGATCGGTCGGTGGATAAATGCGGATGATGCGATTGCCGGTGTTGGTGGAGATGTTCGTGGTTATAACCTTTTCTCCTATTGTATGAACAATCCGGTGAATATGAGCGACCACACTGGTCACTGGCCGCAATGGATAAAAAATGCTGCAAGTGCAGTGGTTAGTGCGGTTAAGAAAGCCGTTACTGTTGTTGTCAACACGGTCAAGTCTGCAGTATCATCGGCATCAAACATACTGAAAGCAAGCTCGAATAGCTTGCCTAAAAAAGGAGAGCCCGGATCAAGTCAAACTTTGCCAAATCCAGACGGAACCCCAAAACAGAAGCGTTGGTATGGACCGGATGGCAATCCCGAAAGAGACCGGGACTATAATCATCCTGGCAACATGCCTTTCCCACATGACCATGAGTGGAAAAATGGCGAAAGAGGGAAAGACCATCTTTCACCCGATCCTTCTTACAAAATGAATTGGGAACCAGTAATTGGAGTGGGATTGGTTTTCATATGTACTGTGGGCATAATAGCTGTTGCCGCCGATGATGTAACAGTCGTAGGAGTTGCGGATGACTTTCTTTTTGGACCACTTGGGGCAGGTGTAGGCGAAGGGCTGATAATGATTTTTGGATAACTAAAGGAGAAAAAAATGTGGAATGAAATTGAAAACGAAAAGGATTTAAATAGCTTTATGGATGCTATGTATTGTTTCCACGACAGTTGTTTAAAAGAAATTAAATACATTAGCGGTGCATATGTAAATGAAAAATTAGGTATGTTGCCAGTTAATAGCCAAAGAATATTGAATATGATTATTCAACGACAGTTTGAAAATCCATCTGTAGTTGAAATGCAATTTGTGGGGCTAAAGTACTTAAAACTATTTCCAAATGACGAAAACTATACCTGTGAAATACTTGATGCAACTATGATTTTAAAGGAAGATTGCGTTTATTGGTGTGATTGCGGTGGGTTATCAGAAAAGGATATAGAAAGCTATACAGGAACTACAATATGTGCATCAAAAGTTCGGTGGAGAGCTGTGGATGAATTCATTGGGGCGAAGGAAATTTATGTGACGATTTAGAGTCATATCGAAAAACGAAAAATCGAAAAAGGGTTTCAGGAGTACTCCTGACAAGCGCCATGGTAATCCATCGGCGATGCTTGCTGGTACATAGCAGATACCATTCTTTTTTGTAAAAAATTATATGAATTTTTAAAATTAAGGCTTACATTTTTGCCTTTGAGTGAGGAAACAGTTGGAGGGAGTTTGTCCCATCAACTGTTATTCTCATTAAGGAGGCGACTATGGGAAAAGTTAAACTGATTGTTCATGAAACCTACCAAGGGAAATGCAAAACGGAAGATATCTTTGCAGCGGTGTTTCTGTCAAATGCTGCCGCATTGACTGAGGGTACAAAGCCAAGTATAATTGAACTGACCGAACGATCTCAGGATTCACTTTGTTCCGGGAAAGGAGCAGATGATGGAACAAGTGAGGAATGAGCAAATTATTTACAGCGCAGCAGTCTATTGCAGACTCAGCAAGGACGATGAACAGGCAGGTGAAAGCGTCAGCATTGAAACACAGAAAATGATGCTGACGGACTTTTGCCACGAACGAGGATTCCCCATCTACGAGATCTATGCGGATGACGGCTATTCGGGACTGAACTTCAACCGACCGGCATTCACAAAATTACTCGAAGACATTGACAGTGGCAAGGTCAACCTTGTCATTACCAAGGACCTGAGCAGACTGGGCAGAGACTATATCCAAACCGGCTATTACACCGATGTGTATTTCACCCGAAAAAGGGTACGGTATATTGCCGTGAATGACGGAATCGATACTAACAGAGAAGATAACGACATTGCACCGTTCAAGAACATTTTGAATGATATGTACGCGAAGGACTTGTCACGGAAAGTAAAGTCAGCTAAACGCCAACGAGCCTTCAAAGGGTATTATATCAGCGCACAGGCACCCTACGGCTATAAGGTTGACCCACAAAACCGAAACCGCTTGATCGTAGACGAAGAAGCCGCCGAGGTTGTGAAGGAAATCTTCCGTCTTTCCCTTGCCGGACACAGCCTGATCCAAATAAGCAGAATACTGACCGAAAGGAAAATCATCACACCGGGCGTTTACAAGGCCCAGAACGGCGACACACGCTTTTTGAGGTATCAGGAGAGCAAGGACTCTCTTTTCAACTGGTGCTATCAGACGGTAAGAGCCATTCTTCGGGATCAGGTCTATACCGGGGATATGGTAAATCACAAGGCTGAGGTCATCAACTACAAGACCAAGGAATGTGTCAGAGTGCCGAAAGAGCAGCAGATCGTTGTTTCCGACTGTCACGAGCCGTTAGTCAGACGTGATGACTATGAGCGAGTGCAAACGCTGATTACTCTGCGACACAGGCCGAAAAAACACAATTTTGACAATGTGTTCCGGGATTTGACTTTCTGTGCCGAGTGCGGACAACGAATGACGCTGATGATGAAGCCGCTGAAAGCCGGGCCAACGCCGCTGATCCGTTGCACAAACCACTACAGCAATCCCGAAGACTGCAAACACAATCATTATATCTACTATGATGATCTGTATGCGGAAGTGCTGAAACGGGTGCGAAATATTGCAAGGCAAATCGAAAGCGGTGAGCTGTTGGAGCAAATCCAAAAGCAATCTGCAAAACGAGTGAAAACGGACAAGCTGGTAGCGGAACAGGCAAAAATCAACAAGCGACTGTCTGTGCTGAAAAGAATTATTAAAAAGCTGTATGAGGATTTTGCTGTCGATCTTCTGGACTCGGAAAGCTACCATTCCATGCTGACCGATTACACCCAGGAGCAAAAGCAAATCACCGCGAGACTTGCGGTGATTGAAGCAGAGTTAGGCGTTGAGGGAAACGACGAGCAGAATGTACAGAAGCTGAAAAACGTGCTGGATGAGTATTTGAATGTTGAAACGCTCACAGCAAATATGCTTAATCAGTTAATTGAGCGGATCGAGATTGGGCATACCGTTAAGGTGGACGGATGCCGACAGCAGGAAATTACCATTGTCTACCGTTTCATCGGAACGGCAGACTAAATTTGAAACAGGAATCAAAGTGAGAATAACGACCGTGCAATCACAAGAGTGATTGCCGGGTACATATAGAAGCCCAGCCGAAACGGGATTTTATTATGTAGGAAGCCGGTATTATGATCCGGAGGTTTGCCGGTTTATCAATGCGGATACCGTAGATATCCTGGCTGCTCAGGATAACTTGAACGATAAAAATCTGTATGCACATTGTGATGGAAAAGAAAACATTTCAAAAAATTGTAAAAGATAGATTAAAAATAGAAGGTTTCAAAATAAAAGGAAATAATTCTTATAAACTGTTGGGTAAGGATTATCTTATCGGTGTAATGCTGGATCATAATCCGTATTGTCGGGGATACT
This sequence comes from Lachnospiraceae bacterium, assembly GCA_004556655.1. Lineage (GTDB taxonomy): Bacteria > Bacillota > Clostridia > Lachnospirales > Lachnospiraceae > Oliverpabstia. The sequence continues at coordinate 3,842 of SFGF01000085.1, forward strand.
TTATAGAATATGGTGTGGTATATTTGCCGGATGAAAGTAAATTCCCTTTTCAGGGATTTTGTAAAATTACTGTTTACGCGGCAAGGTCGATTAGTTAAGTTCCCTAGGTTAAACTATGTATAGAGGGCTAACCCAAATTTCCTAAAAAGGGGATTGATAAATGGTCCATACTGTGTGGCCGCTTTCGCTACTGATTAATTTTTAGAGGTATGAAAGCGGCCCGGTTAACCTGACCATGCTCCAACGCTGGTATAAGCACAAGATTTCTGATTGTAAACCCAGCGGCAATCACTTCTTTGTCGTAAGCTGTTGGAAAGTATTTGTAAGTTTTGTTTACTCGCTCAATGATCCCATAGAGACGGAGCCACTTGAATATTCTGAACATGGCAGACGAGTTGATATCGCCTCAGGTACTGGAGGAGTAAAGAAATTGGTTAGTCGTAAAAAGGAGATGGCGATTATTCATCGCATACTTTTGAATTAACAAGGAGCATATCAATTTCCCGACAATCCCGACTGGATTTTATAATGACCGAAGATACCGAATACAGGAAAGTGCTGCTTTTGCCCCTTCTCCCACTGCTACGGATACTTGCAGTACTCCGCCGATACAGTCACCGGCGGCAAATACACCGGGAAGTCCTGTGTCCATCTGCTCATTGACAACAATTCTTTCATCTTCCAGCCGGATGCCCAATTTCCTTGCCAGATCACTTCCTTTGGCAGTTCCCAACGCAACAAACAGGCAGGAGGTCTTAAGTGAAGTGCCATCCTGAAAACGAATAGATTCCAGATACTGGTCACCTGTAAGTTCCGCCAAAGGTGTGGTGATAATATTTACCTGGGGAGGAAAGTACGCTGCCGGTTCCATGCCGTTGGTTAAAAGGGTGATTGGACCGGTAATGTTGATCAGTTCCTGAATTTCATGAAGCGCATATTCCCCATTTCCAAGGACAGCGACTTCTCTTCCACGATAGAGAAATGCATCACAGATTGCACAGTAGCTGACCCCATATCCTTCAAATTGATCCAGACTCTTAATCTTCATTCTTTTTCTCGAGGCACCTGTGGTGAGAATGATTGCTTTGGCAGAGATTTCTGTATTTACGGTGGAAACCGTGTAATCACCATCCCATTTGATACCGACAACTTCATCCTGAAGAATCGTACCGCCCAGTTCTCGTACCTGCTTCTTGCCGATCTCCACCAGCTCATGACCGGACATGGGGCGTTCCAGCCCAAAATAATTCTGAATGCTCTCAGCTTTTTCAAGCGCACCATTATCTTTTCCTATTACAGTTACAGAAAAACCAGCCCGTAAAATATATAAAGCGGCAGACAGTCCGGCAGGGCCACTGCCAATAATTACTACATCGTTCATAACAAACCTCCAATCAAAAAGTATATATTAATAATAGTATAGGAAGAATATCAGAAAAATGCAAAACAATCTTACACAAACTTGCAACTTTATCCGATCCGTAATATGATGAGACAAGGGACAAAAGGAAAAATTTCGGAAGTGCGAAGCACGGAGAAATTCGTAGTCTCATCGCATATGTGGGATGAGAAATGAAAAGAAGACAAGGGACAAAAGGAATTTAGCTATGGTGACAGAAAAAATATATTATCAGGATTCGGAAATAAAATCCTGTCAGGCGAAGGTGCTGGAATGTAGAAAAGGTAAAAAAGGGTATGAGATTCTTCTTGACCGTACAGTGTTTTATCCGGAAGGCGGCGGACAGCCGTATGATCTGGGAACGCTGGATCAGGTTCAGGTTGTGGAAGTACATGAACAGGGAGAAGAAATCTGGCATTATACAAAAGAACCGTTGGAAGAAGGGTGTCAGGTGACAGCGCAGATTGACTGGGCGAGAAGACTGGATCTGATGCAGCAGCATTCCGGAGAACATATCGTGAGTGGTATCATCCATGAAAGATATGGATATAACAATATAGGATTTCATATGGGACCGGAGACCATTACCATCGATTTTGACGGAGAAATTCCCGAGGAAGCACTGAAAGAGATAGAGCTTGCTGCCAATCAGTATGTATGGGAGAATCATCCTCTAAAAGTCAGCTGGCCATCACCGGAAGAACTTAAGGTGTTGCCTTATCGCAGTAAAAAAGAACTGACAGGTGCTGTACGCATCGTTACCTGGCCGGGTGCAGATATTTGTGCCTGCTGTGGTGTACATGTGAAATCTTCCGGACAGATTGGTCAAATCATGTTGATTTCTTCCCAGCGTGCAAAAGGCGGAGTGAGAATCGAGATGATGTGCGGAGGAAGAACACTGACATATGCGAATCAGCTAAAAGAACAGAATAAAAAAATATCCAATCTCCTTTCTGCAAAATGGAATGAAACTGCCCGGGCGGCAGAAAAACTGAATGAAGAATACCAGCAGATGAAGTTCCGAATGGTTGGAATGGAGCTTGAGAAAATATCGCAAATGGCAGAAGCGAGAGCAGGTCTGGGCGATCAGTTGATTTTCGATCATCAGTTATCAGCAGACAGTGTGAGAAAACTTGCAGCAGATGTGATGGAAACCTGTGGTGGAATGTGTGCGGTATTCAGTGGGGATGATAAACAGGGATATCGTTATGTGATAGGTGAAAAAAATGGTGACCTGCGGGAGATGGTCAAAGCAATGAATCAGGAACTGCATGGAAGAGGCGGCGGAAAACCGTTCTTTGTACAGGGGTCTGTTCAGGCTTTACGTTCGGATATAGAGAGATTTTTCCGGGAAAACAGGAATGGATGAAAAATACATACAGTTTAAAAACACTCTTCGGGCGGATGTGAAGCTAAGAATTAGCCTGGAAGAATATCTTAATGCAAAAGAGACAGAGAAAAAACCTCACGGAATCCAGGAATATCGGGAATATCTTTCGAAACGAAGACGGTCAGCATGGGAAATACTGGTACGGGAAGAAAATCTGGATGGTTTTCGTGTTTTTGCAGAAGAAGGATGGCTTACCGGCGAAAATGCAGAAGAATGTCTGAAGATGGCATCCCAAATGGGAAAAAAAGAAAGTCAGCTGTGGCTGCTTTCTTATATAAAAAATGGTGTAGTCAATGATGCAGATGAGATTTCGGATAAGGGAAAAGAAGAGCATATAAAAGAGATTTTTGCCCTTCTCACTGCAAAACTACAGGCAGAGATTCCGGCGTTTGCTTCCGCTTTTCCCGGTCTTATTTACAGGAAAGCCAAAAAAACGGATTTGAGAAAAATAGTATGGGGAACGGATGGAAACTATTTGTATTATTCACCGGAGGAAATGATAGAGGAATTCCTTCAAGGAACGGATCGATTGGTAAGGCGATACCTTCATACAGCTTTTCATTGCCTTTATCTTCATGTGATCCCCCGGGAAAAATCGGACTTGAAAGAACCTATTTCTGATCAGATCTGGGATCTTGCCTGTGATGTGGCAGCAGAATGGGCTCTGGATGAAAGTCAGTGGTATCCTTTAGAATCGGACAGGAGAAAACGGCGGGATTTATGGTATCGGATGATTCTGAATGAAGAAAAAGGAAGAGATACACTTTCCTGCTATCGCTGGTTGAGAAAACAGAAGAAAACAGATCTTCTCTGTCAGATGAAAGAGGAGTATGCAGTTGATTGTCATGAATACTGGTATCAGGATGATAAAGAGAAAAAATCACTTGAAAAACAGGAAGCTCTGGTAAAAACATGGGGAACTGCCCGTCAGGGTCTGTCTATGCAGCTTCAGGGAGCAGGTCAGCGAGCAGGAAGACAGGGCGGAGCGGGATTGGAAGAGTACCGGTCTGCACATCGAAAAACATATGACTATCGCAAGTTTTTAAAGCAGTTTGCCGTATGCCGGGAGGAAATGCAGCTGGATATGGAAAGTATTGATTATATTCCCTATCTCTATGGACTGAAGAGATATGAAAATGTACTTCTGGTAGAGCCGCTGGAAACGACGGAAGTGAACCGTCTGGAAGAATTCGTGATTGCCATTGATACTTCTGGCTCCTGTTCAGGGGAGATTGTGTGCCGGTTTTTGGATGAAACTTATCGAATCCTGAGCAGCCGGGAGAATTTTTTCAGGAAAATGAATGTTCATATCATTCAATGTGATTCTATGATACAGGATCATAAAAAAATCACCTGTGAAGAAGACTGGAAATCTTATCTGAAAAATGTAAAGATACAGGGGTTGGGAGGAACCGATTTTACCCCGGTTTTTCGTCTGGTGGATAAAATGCTGGAACAGAAAGAAATTCGGAATTTGAAGGGATTACTGTACTTTACAGACGGGGATGGAATTTTTCCTCATGATAAACCGGCGTACGAGACAGCTTTTGTGTTTCTGAATAGAGAACTGGAGAAACGAAAAATCCCCGACTGGGCGATTCGATTGGAGGCATGGTTATGAATATACAGGAAGCGAAAACAGAAGTGATTCATACGGTCCGTGCATATATTGCAAAAAATGAAGATGGAGAATACAAAATTCCTCAGATTCGTCAGAGACCGGTTCTTTTGATGGGGCCGCCGGGGATTGGAAAGACAGCGATTGTAGAGCAGGCAGCAGAGGAATGTGCTGTGGGTCTGGTATCTTATACAATAACCCATCATACCCGTCAGAGTGCAGTGGGCCTCCCAATGGTGGAAAAGAAAATTTATGATGGACGGGAAGTGACGGTGACAGAGTATACCATGAGCGAGATTATTGCCTCCGTGTATGAATGTATGAAAAATACAGGATGCAGGGAGGGAATATTGTTTATCGATGAAGTGAATTGTGTGTCCGAGACTCTTGCGCCTACGATGCTTCAGTTTTTACAGGGAAAAACCTTCGGCAATCATCGGGTTCCAAAAGGATGGGTGATTGTAGCGGCCGGCAATCCTTCAGAATATAATAAGTCGGTCCGTGAATTTGACATTGTTACACTGGACAGAGTAAAAAAGATTGACGTGGATGTGGATTATCCGGCATGGAAGACGTATGCGGCAGAGAAGGAAATACATGGTGCAATCCGGTCTTATCTGGAGGGAAAATCTCAGAACTTTTATCGCGTGGATCAAAGCCCGGAGGGAAAAGAATTTGTCACAGCCCGAGGATGGGAAGATTTGAGTGTAATAATAGAGCAGTATGAGGAAATGCAGGTGCCGGTCAGTGAAAGTCTGATTCGACAGTATATTCAGTGCAGAGAAATTTCTGAGGATTTTGCTTCTTATTATCAGTTTTATCAGAAATGCAGAGAAAAATACCGGGCGGATATGGAAAATATTTTTACCGGAGATGCAGTGGTTTACGGACAGGAAGAATGGCCTCTTGATGAACAACTCACGATTTCCAATCTTTTGATTTCCCAGGTGTTGAATCATATAGCAAAGTGGAATAAGTCTGCTATATTGATGCAGCGGCTTGAGCAGGTAGGACAGCTTCTGGAACGACAGATCCGTGTAGATGAAAAAAATGTGTATGAAGCATTGGAAGTATTTTTCCAAAAGAGGGCATATGCGCTTGGAATAAAGGAACAGACAGAGACGATTGGAGAAGAAGAAGCCTGTCTGGAAAGGAAAGTGGATCGGGAACTGAAAGAAATCCTCTTTGGGGCGAGAGAAAGCACAGGACAGACCTGGGAGGAAGTAAAGGATCGGTTTTCAGAACGAATACAGGAAAAGAAAGCTGAACTGGAACGGGAAGCTCAACTGCGAGCAAAAGAGATGAATCGGGTTCTTGAATGGATCAGTGATAGATTTGGAAAGGGAACTGCATTTCTTGTGGCAATGGAATCATTTACAGCACATAAGGGCTGTATGGAGCTTATTCGGGAGCAAGGCTGCCCGGTGTTTGAAGAAAACTGCGAGATGCTGATGACACGGGATCGGGAGAAAAAGCTCAGGAAAGAGATAGAGAAAATGCAGGGAACAGATATATTTGCACCCTGATAGAATGGAGCATAGAATGGTAAAAATACATGGATTCAATAAATTGACACTTCTTGATTATCCTGGCAGACTGGCCTGCACGATATTTCTGGGACACTGTAATTTTCGATGCCCGTTTTGTCACAATGCAGGTCTGGTTCTGGCTCCGGAGAAAGAGCCGGTGATACCGATAGAAGAAGTACTGGGTACTTTGAAAAAGAGAAAAGGGATTCTGGATGGGGTGTGCATTACAGGGGGAGAACCCACGATGAGTGCCCGCTTGCCGGAATTTATAGAAAGGATAAAAGAGCTGGGATATTCGGTAAAACTGGATACGAACGGAAGCAATCCTGAGATGCTGAAAAGTCTGGTTGAAAGGAAAATGCTTGATTATGTGGCGATGGATATTAAAAATTCACCTCAGAAATATAGTATGACAACGGGTATGACACAACTGAATCTGGATGCGATCTATGAGTCAGTTGAGCTTTTGAAAACCGGTGTGGTAGATTATGAATTTCGTACTACAGTGGTAAAAGAGCTGCACAAAAAAGAGGATATCCACATAATCGGCAAATGGATTTCCGGAAGCAGAAGATATTTTCTTCAGGCCTACAAGGAGTCGGAACATGTGATACATCCGGGATTTACCTGTTATGCAAAAGAGCAGCTGGAAAATTTCAGGGAGATGCTGCTGGAAGAAATTCCCCAGGTGGAAATCCGGGGAATTTGAAAAATACAGCAGAAATCCTAGGATTGGTTCAGGTAGAAAATGTGTATAGATTGTTTCGCCACAGACAGAATTCAAAACCCGGGATTAGTATAACAGCCGATACCAGTAGCCAAACTGACCGGAACGGATGGTATCATTTTGGGCTGGTTTAAAATTCGGAAAACCAAACATGGAAGCAAGAAACTGTTCTTTTTCATCATAGATCCCAGGAACAGCCAGGACATATTCTTTGTCGGAGGAATCGACAGATTTTCCCAGAAGGAAGTGGCGGTATGACTGGCAGCCGTGGATCAGGAACTGGTTGACGCCGATGGGTATACCATATTGACAGAGTTTAGGGATATCTTCCAGTGATAACTGTACGCATTGGTGGATAGAATCATCAAAAAACGGATGCATATGTGGATAAGTGTTCTGAATCTTCTCCCAGGGATCGATTGACGAAGAAGCAGGGGCGGGGATTTCCAGCGAAGCCGCCTGAACCTGAGGGGTTTCCCTGTATACAGAAAAAAGCTCCGGCTGTATGGTCAGCTCTTTCCATGCGGTAGCAAAAGTTTCTCCCCCGTCTGTCTGAATGTAAAGTCCTCCAAGATCATCGATGCCATAAGGCAGATCATTGATATTACTGTCAGGAATGGTAAAAGCACCGTAGACAGCACCCTGATGATAACTGGCATTTCCCAGGGTAAGTCCCAGCAGCTGTCCGTCTACAGGGACAAACGCATAGATATGAAAAGAGGGAGTGAAAGGGTAGGTGGGAAGTTTCATATGTACTTCCAGCCGACACTGATGATTGCGTACCTCCACCCGGGAAAACCCGCAGTTTTTTGATTTTGTATTATTTCGATATTCATAAATATAGGATACAAAACGTTGATATTCGGACAAATTCGGCGCTTCCTTTCAGGGCTTTTCTATGAAAGCATATGCGTCGGAAAAATCAGGTATGACAAAAAGAAAGGGATAACAGGAGATTATGGATGAAAAATTTATGAAAGAGGCAATCCGTCAGGCCAAAAAGGCATATGCCCTTATGGAAGTTCCCATCGGATGTGTGATCGTTTATGAGGGAAAAATCATTGCCCGGGGATACAATCGAAGAAATACAGATAAAAATACACTTTCCCATGCGGAAATGAATGCAATCCGTAAGGCCAGCAAAAAACTAGGTGACTGGCGGCTGGAAGGATGTACCATGTATATCACTCTGGAACCCTGCCAGATGTGTGCAGGAGCGATCGTGCAGGCCAGAGTTAGTCGGGTGGTAATCGGCAGTATGAACCCCAAGGCAGGCTGCGCCGGTTCTGTTTTGAATCTTCTGGAGATGGAGCAGTTTAACCATCAGGTAGAAGTGACCAGAGGAGTTCTGGAGGAAGAGTGCAGCCAGATGCTTTCGGGATTTTTTAAAGAGTTAAGAGAAATAAAAAAAGCTCAGAAAAAACAACTTGAGTTTCCGCAAACTGTAATTTCAAAATGAATATAGTCTATCAAAGTACCAATCTGCCCAACTTTTGAAAAGATATAGAGTGGCAGCTTTATGA
>SFGF01000086.1 GCA_004556655.1 Lachnospiraceae bacterium
AACCGTCCAAAGTCAGTAATCTTATTTTACACTGAGGTATTTTTTTCTCAACCTTCTTTCTCGGAATTCCCTATATTTGAATTATACAAGAAGCTCCTTATAATCCAAATGATCTGCGCAAAAGTCCCTCGGCCCCTTTCACGGTTCCTGCCGTGATCGTCATAGTCATAAGACCTTCCAGCACACTGACGGTCCACTCCGCAATCGTCCCTTCCAGGGCAGTAAAGACAATAAGCCCGCCTGCGATCATCCAGTGGGAAACAGACAGGGCAAGGGCGATCACCACAATCTCAAATGCAGACCCCAGAAAGGACTTTACCCATGCGGATGCCGTCTGGCTGATTCCCCGGTCACCGCTCATGGATGCTAAAGCGACCGGGGCAAACAAGGTCAGAAGATACAGATTTAAGAACCTCTTATATACGGCAAAGAGAATCATAAATCCGCTTACCAGTGCTGCAATCAGGTATACAAGTCCCCAGGCCAGGTAGGTGAGCATCTCCCCTACCTGTGGGTCCGACGGGGTGACAGTGGACATGGCCGCATCATCAAAGGCTGTCAGGGACAGCTGAGATGCCATCTGAAAGAAAAGCCGGATCAGCGGTACTGCATTTACCAGAAGAAACTCAGCCAGAATCAGCCGGATCCCATAAGTGACCAAAACTTCTATCGTGATCCCTTTTCGAAAATCCGTGATCTCTTTTAAAAATCCAATGGATAAAAAGATAAGGATAAGGGAACTTCCGATCAAAAGAAAAGGCGGATAGATCTCAGTCACCACCCGGTTCCAGACATCCCCGCCTCCGATATCCACAGGAGTGATCCCCAACATGGCTTTTACAAGTGCCATACAGGTCTTCCATATCTCATTTGCCGGATATATCAGGTTAAATGCCCCGACCAGCAGTTCTTTGATCCATTCCTGCATAGGTTATCCTTTCAAAAGGCTGTAGATGTCCGGTGCTGCCATGCACAGAAAACCTGCCGCAATCTTCTTAAATGCACTCGCCTGCATGATACCGTCATTCCCCATCAGGGAGTTGGCAAATTCAAACACACCCCATAATAAGTAAAAAGTTCCGATCAGGCTGATCACCTGTCCTAAAAAATCCCGGAAGGTATTCATACTCTGTAGGGCACCGCTTGCATCCACAGCCAGTACCGGTGTTGCCATCCCCAGACTGCACAGGCATACGAAGATCAGACCAAAGACTCCTTTTTTTAAATTCTTTTTTATTTTATTTATCATTTTTCTCTTACCGTCCTTTCACCAGCCCTGCAATAAAAACAAGCACTGCAAGGAATGCAATGATGGAAAAACGGATCAGAAGTCCCCGAAACTTCCCTACAGGCAACAGCCACGCAGCCATTCCGCAGCCGATTGCCGCCAGAAGGAGCAGGCACAAAATGATCATGATTTTTTTCCTGTTATCCATGTTTTTTCTCCTGTTTCTTACAATTGATACGCTTCACTTCATGCAGCCTGTTTTTTCTCCTTTTAACGAGGAACACTGCGATCCCCGCCAATGCAGCCACTGCCAGAGCAAGATATACCGCTATATTGGTCGTATCACCTGTTTTTACCGGTTTGGGGGCTGATATTGTAGTTGTAGGCTTTTGTGAAGTGATGGTCACCGTCTTTTCTTCCGGTTTCTTATAGGATACGGTCTGGTCCTTATCCGCCAGGTCTTCATGGGAGGCGATCTCCACGCCTGCATGATAGAGTTTTTCAAATACTACGATCTCTTTTCCGTCAAGCCCGGATCCATCAAAGGTAAAGGAAAGTTCCACATTTCCCTCTTTCCCTTCAGCAACAAATGTCTTCTCTGCACATACTTCCTTTCCATCCACCAGAAACGGCTTTCCGGTCTCTTTATCCATCAGGACACCTTTTATGACATACTCTTTTCCAACGATCAGATGGAAATACTGTACCTTATCTACGATCGTCACTTCTTTTTGTGCGATTCCTTCCTTGGTACCGGTTGCCTGATCCGATGCACTGGTCTTTATCTCGGGCTTTTCAAAGGATACTGTCTGATCTTTGTCCGTAAGATCTTCATGACATGTGATCTCTTTTTCCCCATAGAAAAGTTTTTCAAAAACAACCACAGCTTTTCCTCCCAGCAAAGAGCCGTCAAAGGTAAAGGAAAGTTCCACACTTCCGGATTCTTTTTCTGCTGTAAATTCCTTTTTGGCAGTCACTTTTTTGCCATTTACCAGCAAGGGTTCCCCTGTCTCCTGATCCATCAGGATGCCTTCTGCCACATATGTTTTTCCAACGATCAGCCCGGTATAGCTGACCTTATCAAGAATGGTCACTTCTTTTCCTACGCTTCCTTCCTGGGTACCTGTAGCAGCATCCGAAGCCTTTGTTTTGATCTGAGGATTATGAAAACGGATCGTCTGATCTTCATCCTCCAGATCCTCATGAACGGCTGCTTCCTGTCCATCCTGGTACAGTTTTTCAAATACCACCACTTCTTTTCCTATGAGACTCGATGCATCAAACGTAAATTCCATGGTCTCTGTACTGTTTTCACTCTCCGCTGTAAATGTCTTTTCAGCTGTCACTTCTTTTCCATCCACCAGAAACGGCTTTCCTGTTTCTTTATCCATGAGAACGCCTTTTAAGGTATATTCCTTTCCGAAAGCCAGATTGGTAAGGAGTACTTTGTCACAGATGGTAACCTGTTCTTCCGCAAATGATTCATGTCTGCCTGTTGACTGGTCTGTTGCCATAGTGCAGATAGAAATAACCGGAATCAGGTCATCAGTCACCGTACCCAGATCTACCGTCACATGATCACGATGGATCACCACATCAAATTTCACCAGCTTATGGCCTTCGTTTGCATCACAGGGCAGCTCTTCAATGGTATAAGTATCATAAAGGAGGGCGCCCTTTTTGTTGTCCGGCTCCGAAGTTCCAAACCAGATCCCGTCTTCCCCGGATTCTCCCCGGTTTGTATTACGGGTATGTGGATTCCATTCACTGGAAGTGTTATAGTAGCCATTTTCGTCAGTCACAAAGATATGGGATTCCCCGGTAGTCTTACTGGTGATGGAAAACTTCACCTCTGCCATCCGGCTCAAAGTTCCGTCCTCCGCCTTGATAAGCTGCAGGTCCCCTCTTTTTATCTCATTTTGAGCTGCCGTATCTTCTGTGTTCAGTTGTACCAGCACTCCGTTTTCCCGGACCTCAAAATCCTGTGTGAGATTTTTTCCCACAGGGAGATATCCGTCAGGGGCTTTTGTCTCTTTGATCCGGTAAGTTCCATAAGGAAGGGCATCGGCTTTTGTAGATGCCATCCCATCCTCTCCGGTCACAAGCACTATGACCACTTCGCCTTTTTCATACGTTTTGCCGTCTACTATGACCGGATGTTCCGACTGGGTTGTGATGGTAAATTCTGCACCCTTCAGCGTGGCATTTCCCTGCGGTTTTTTTTCTATTGTCTCTGCATCCCATTTTTCTATTGCTACCCCGCCCCGGATCACCTGATCTTTTGCTGCCGTCTCATCCGTATTCAGTTTTACTGTCACTCCATTTTCCCGGATGGCAAAGGTCTGGGTAAGGCCGGTTCCCGATAAAAGATATCCTCTGGGAGATTTCGTCTCTTTGATCTCATAATCACCATAGGGAAGCACATTGCTTTCCGTAGATGCCACTCCCTCTGCATTGGTCACGATCGTCATAACAGCCTCCCCGGCTGCATACGATTTTCCGGATACTACGACAGGATTTTCACTCTGATTCATGATGGTAAACTCTGCCCCTTCTAAAGAAGCATCTCCCTGTGAGATTTTTTCGTTTGTTTCCAGATCCCGTTTTTCAATGGAAACACCGCCCTTTATGATCTGTTCCGGAATCTCCGGGGCATTGTATGTATCCACCGGCTCTATGATCCCATCGCTGGTGATCTGGCGTACAAACAGTTCCGAATTTAAGAGATACCCTTCGGGTGCCTTTGTTTCCTGAACGGTGACTGTTCCCAATGGAAATGTCTCATATCCATTGGAATCTCTGTAAAATGCATCACCGGATACTTTATAGGAATCCAGAAGCTTGCAGATTCCCTTATCATCTGTCCGAAGCACCCAGGTACGGACCGGATGGATCCCGGCTGCCTGGGGATCACTGTCATAATTTTCGGAATAATACTTTATGGTAAATTCCGCTCCGGCTAACGATGCACTTCCCTGGGGCATATTTTTTGTGGTTTCCGCATCCAGTTTTCCCAGGACGATACTGATCGGGTCATTCTGTGGAATATCCTGAACCGTCACCGATACGGTACTGGCATTCAGTTCAATCTTATCTGACCAGCTTTCTGACAGGGCAAATCCGCTTGGGGCAGTGATCTCTTTCAGCCAGTATGTCCCATAGGGAATCTCTTCACTGACTGCCTGCCCCTGTGCATCCGTTGTCATCTGGGTAATCAGGTTGCTGTCTTTGTCATAAACCCCGTAGACTGCCCCTGCCAAAGAGTAACAGTTATTCCCATTTGTAATCCCTGTGTTGGCCGATACTTTCTGCATGGAGATCTGCCCTTTTTCCACGCCTGTTTTTTCCAGCCAGCAGATATCCTGCTGATTATCGCTGTATGCAACATAGGCTGTATACTGTTCCATAATGTCCGGGTGTTCCGATGCCCATTTCTGTACAGTCTTGATATGATTGATATAATCCTGGGCCGCACTGGAACTCACTCCCTGCAAAGAGCCGCAGTACACATACGATACGCATGCATGGGTGATGCAGTAGACATCCTGTTTTGCCCGTTCCAGAGGAACTCCCAGAGCTTCCAGGGCTGATGTGGAAAGCAAAGGATACGGACCTTCATAGGCACACAGCATCAGTGCCTTGATCGTATCATTCTCAAGGACAGATACCGTAGCAGCACCGGATGGAGAACCTTTACTGGGTTCCATACAATATGCCGGATAGCTTCCCGTTTCAGAATTTACGGAAAACAGATGGGTGGTCCATGTCATATAGGGCAGGCTCTGTCCTTTTATAATCGTACAGGAAGACCCCGCTTCCGACAGAAGCATCGGTGTATTTTCATCCACGATCACGGCAGTAAGGATATCTTTTTCCCGGGATTGGTCTCCTATATCAGAACCAAGTTCCGGGATCACTTCCATATCCACCCACTCCGTCACCGTTTCCTCCGTAGCATAGACGTCTCCCGCTCCCAAAAAAGAAGCACAAAACATTACCAATGCCAGGGAAGCACTTATGAATTTTTTCCATTTAAAGTTTTTCATTTTTCCTCCATTCACCTCTTTGATCTACAAGAGGATGTGCATTTACTTTTTAGACGAACCATTTCCTGTCCGGTTTTCCCGGTGGGCCCCGGATCACAGTTTGCTTCATTTCCCATTCCTTTCTTCAAAAAAAGAGCCAGAAAACGCAAACCGGTTTCCTGACTACTGTATTCTTTCTTAATTATTTCGTGGCTCCGCAGCCGGTGCATACCGCACCTGTAACGATCACCTCATCATAGGCTTCTTTTACTGTCCTTGTCTCATAATGTCCCTCTGCATCATGGTGAACAGTCTGGGTTCCCTCCTGCACTTTCTTTATAACATTTTTCCACTGCCTGCAGACATCATTCAGATGCTCATTGGGATTTCCCTGTATCTCTGCTCCGCAGGTAACACAGACAGCCTGCTCCCTTTCTTCATAAACAGGTATCTCCTCATCCCATGCCGGGACATCTTCCACCCATGTCTGCTCTGTCACCGCATCATGATGTCGCACCTGTGTTTTATCTGTCCACTGATGGACATGTTCCTCTTTCACTTCAGCTTCTGTTTTGCCCTGGCTTTTGTTTTCCTTGCTGCTTTCTTTGGTATTTTCTGTTTTAGGATTATCCGCTTTTGGGACATCTGTTTTTGGAGTATCTGTCACTTTCGTATCTGCTTTCCGGCTCCCTGCTTCTGATGCTTTTTTCTTCTCCTGGCTTTTCTTTTGTCCCACTGGTTCTTCTTCCTTTTGTTTTTTCTCCTCCTGTTTCTTATCTTCCTTGGCTTCTGCTTTCTTTTCAGGCTGTACGTTCTTATCCGTATCTTGGGTATCCGCCGTTTTCTCTCTTTTCACAGGTTCCTCTTTTTCTTTTATTTCTTCCGCATCGTCCTCGTTTCGGACAGCCACGGTCTGTTCTGTATCCTCCTCCTTGGCATTTTCTGCTTTATTTTTACTGCCGCATCCGCCCAAACAGAAAATAAAGCAAATACAAAACAGAACCGACATCATTCTTTTTCTTTCCATCATCTCTTCCTCCATCTTCGGACCGGATCACATAAAACCGGAGTCCCCATAAGGATGCAGTTCATCTCGGAGCATTTCCCGAAGCTTTTCTTCGAATGCTTCCGGCATTATTTCCAGCGGCTCCTCATAGGCACGGACAGCATGAAGGATATAGTCATTCATAGAGCTGTACCGGCTCTTATCGTAATTTCTTATTTTTTCCAATACCTGTACTTCATGGGGATAATCCATCCTGAACCGCAACTCTATCCGTTCACTCCTCATCTGCTTTTCTCCTCGTTTTTTCGTGCCGCTTTCCTTTCTTTTTTCTGCTTCCACTCCCGCAGGAATTCCTCCTGCATCCGGTCATCGATCTCACGTTCTTTTTCGTCACACTGTACCAGTGACAGGAGAACGAAAAACACTACCATACCTGCGACCATCCAAACCATTTTTCTCACCTTCCGATCTCCTGCCATATTCAGTTTTATAATTTTTGCTGTTTCAGCTGCAGTTCTTCACACCGCTTAAGGATCTTTTCTGTCACAATTTCCCTCAGTGTCCCTGTGTTAAAATACAAAAGATCCTGATACCCGTCCGATGAGGAACACTGGGGAAAGGAGATAAACCGCTTTCCCTTTATATGAAGGATGCGGATCTGCCGGATCGTAAGGGAACCACAGGTTACCGATGCAAGTGCCACCAGATTGCCCTTATCTATCAGCTTCACATCCACGGAAATCTCTTCTTCTGCAGTTTTCTGATTCATCTGCTGGATAAGAATATCCTTTACAACCGTTTTGAAAACGGTATGATAAAGCTCCGGCTCCATCCTGCATATCTCCAGATAGGAATCCTCCCTGGCGATCGTGGGAAGTGACAGATAAAACTCTCCGGGGGCTTTCTTACTTTTCATGACCCGTATCCCCTTGACCGTCACAATGCCATTTATCGTGACACTGCCATAGCCAAGCTGGTTTTCGGTTTCATGCAATACCATCTTCGGTATGATATGAAACTGCTGTTTCTGTTCCAACAGCTCATTTTTCATTTCTTCAAATACTTTATCCCATTCGCTCATACGCCCTCCTGCCTTTTTCTCACTTTGCGACAATTTGTCGTAAAGTTTTTCTGTTCTGCATCCTGCATATACTTCTTTCACTTCGCGACAATTTGTCGCAAAGTTATCCACGTACAGATATCATATGCCCTGTTTTATCCACAGCCGTTTTGAAGTTATCCATACATATCATGCTGTACCTCCATCTGGTAATAATGATTCATGGTTGCGGGTGCATTGTAAAGGGAAGTCAGAAGATACTGTTTAATGTTTTGTATCTTTGTCGTATTTTTCTTCATACATTCGCATACATACATAACATGGGAAAAACGTAATTTCATAAAACGGTCTTTTACTAAGTTGGCATCCATCTCTTCTCCTGCCAGCCTGAATATTTTTCTTTTGCTTGTCAGGATTTCAAGAATCAGTTCCACGATCTCATCCGCCATCTCTTTTCCATACATCTCCGCAACGATCGGATATTCTATATTGTCGCTGATGATTTCCCGATAAGCGTCTAAAGCGTTATTCTTTCCCGATAAGATAGGATAAGATTTTATATTACTCCCTTCATTCTCACTAAAATCATTCTGACTCTTATTTGTTTTACTCTTATCAGTATTATTAGCGTATGATTTTGGAACTTCCTGAAGTCTATTTTCCATACTCCCTGAAGTATGATTTTCATACTTCTTGAAGTCTATTTCCGGAACTTTATGAAGTATGCTTTCCATACTTTCTGTAGTCTGTTTTTCATACTCTTTGTCGTATGCATCAGGAACTTCCTGAAGTACATTTTCGGAACTTCTTGAAGTATGATTTTCATACTTCTGTATGTCTATGAGTTTTCCGGGATCTCCACATGATGTTTTATCCGCATACTTTTCACATGCTTCCCCTATCATGAAATTCTTTACATACAAGATATTTGCCCTGCCAAGCCCCAGTCTTTTCTTCTCCACGAGACCGATCCCTTTCTGGTTGTCCAGTTCTGCAAATACTTTTACTGCTTTCTGCCGGCTGCATGAAAGATACTCCATGACTTCTTCTATCGTAAAAATGATATATACCCTGTTTTGTTCATCCATCCATTGGTTCTTCATGGACAGTGCCATACGGTCCAATAAAAGACCGTACAGCACTTTTGCTTCACATGACAATGGCCGGAAATATTCATTGGTAAACAGTACTTTGGGAATGCGGTAGAAACTGTACTGTTCTGACTGGCATCCGTAAAAGTAATCAAACTTCGGTTCCTGTTCCATAGATTTTCTCCTTTCTCATCCTTGTGAAGCTTTCCATTTCTCCAATAGTGAAAATATGATCTCTTCTATCTGCTGGCTGTCATATTCCTCCGGAAAATATTCACGGATTTTTTCATACCGAAGAACTACTTTCTGCACTACAGGTTTTTTCGATAACAGGACCAGCATAACATTTGCTTCTGTCAGATTACTGTTCCTGCTCATCTCTTTTAATGTCTGAGCTTTCTTTCCGTCCGGATATTTACTTGTTGCATGGATTGCATCTATCAGCCACCTCTGCTCTTCTTCAGACAGATAAGAAATATCTGTACCTGCAATCACTTTCATCTTTCCTTCATCAACAAAATTCAATAACTCAGGAAGTAAATATGTAAGACGGATATACCGTTCTACCTTTCTTATATCATCTCCGGATGATTCCCCTACTTTTTCTGCACTTCTTTCCCCCTTTTTCCCCTGATGTCTCAGGGCATCCATTTTTATTTTATAGGCAAACGCTTTCTCACTGGGGAGAACATTTTCCCTCTGGATATTGGAATTTACCATGGCAATAGCAGCTTCATCATCGGCGTAATCCCGGACGATCACAGGCATAGTAGATTTTCCTGCCAGTTCACATGCTCTTTTTCTTCTGTGTCCTGCGATAATCTCATACCCGCCTTCTACCCTTGGTCTGACCAGGCCCGGACTGTGAACCCCGGATTCCTTAATACTTTGAACGGTCTCCTCCATCTTTTCATCATCCTTTACATAAAACGGATGGTTTTTAAATGCATGCAGTTGTGAAAGAGGAACTTCTATCACTTTGTCACCTTCTTGAGGCACACCCAGCAGATCCTCATAGGAAGTCAGTTTGATTTCTTTATTCTGCCTTGCCATGATCTATCACCTCCTGCACCAGTTTGTCATATCCCACAGCACCTTTATTCTTTTTATCATACTGAAAAATACTGATGCCTTCCGATGTTGTTTCTGCTATTGCTTCTGTCCTTGGTATCGTATCATGGAAAATGCGGATTTCTTTTCCGTAAGCAGATCTAACTGCATCCTTATTTCTTTTAGAATTGTTATATCTGCTGGTATCCATCGTAAAAAGGATTCCCTCAATCTGAATTTGCGGATTATAGCGTTTCCTGATGTTATTTATTACTTTCAAAAGTTCCACCAGACCATCCGCAGAATAAAACTGAGGCTGTACCGGAATAATCACACTGTCTGCAGCACTCAGGGCATTGATTGTAAGCATTCCCAGAGATGGCATGCAGTCAATGATAATATAGTCATAATCCGCTTCCAGAAGCTGTAGGTATTCTTTCAGAACGCTTTCCCTTTCCTCTACTGTTACAAGGGAAATATCCATTCCTGTCAGAAGTTTATTGGATGGTATGATGTCCATTCCTTCACAATGTTGTAACACCGCTTCTTTCGGATTAAACTCTGTACCCATGATGATATTTTCCATCATTGTCTTTAAAGTTATCTTCACGTTTTTAGGGAAACCCAGTCCTATCGTAAGATGACCCTGTGGATCTGCATCCACTAAAAGAACTCTTTGTCCTCTTCTTGCAAGACCGGCACCCAGATTGATGCACGTTGTTGTTTTCGCAACGCCGCCTTTTTGATTTGCTACTGCTATTACCTTGCACATAACTTTATCCTCCGATTACTTTTCTGACTTTTCTATTTCTGCATATGCTCTGAAAAATCTTTTCGTACCTTTATTGGAATACAAATCTGAAAAATCCAGGATTTCTACTCTTTCATTTTGTTCCAGTAAATCTTTAATCCACCTAATATCATTTGCTGTTCCCTGAAGTCTTATTTTTAACATTTTCTACCTCCTTCCTGCTATCCATTGCACCTGACGAGCTTATGTTAATTAACGGAACTTTTTATGTTATTGTGCAAGTTTTCGTGAACTGCACCTACCGCTGTATTTTTTTCCATATCTTCCTCCTTAAATAAAAAAGAGCCAAAAACACAAATGCTTGTGAATTCAGCCCTACTTGAGTACAATAAATCGTACTCTTTAACAGTAATAGATATACTTGTTCTATAAACTCCTCTATCTATTACTGATCCTTTATTATTTTTTTAATTAACAGCGCTGCCTTTCAAAAAATAACGTGTTGACAGTTACATTTTTGATTAGGACTAAATTGGTAAAAACCCCAGATTTTTTAGGGATCCTTCAATCTATCCACATAATAACATAAAGACCAGCCGGAGTTGCCGCCCATCCAAGCCCCAGAAAATTAGCTATAATATTCATTGCAATCGGTCTCAGCGCCGGATGATCCTCCGGTATGCGGGGAAAAAAGAATCTCATCAACGGTTTCATTTTCCCTGCCATCGCCTCAATCAGACCTGAATTTTCCGCAATCCTCATAATTCCCACCCACATTGCTGTCACTCCCGCCATAACAATGCACAGACTGACAGCCTCCTTTGAAGAATTGACAGCCGCTTCCGTGACCGCTTTCAGATTGCCGGATGCTGTTCCATATATGATTCCGATCAGAATCATGCCTCCCCATAAATAATTCATATTATCCTCCCCGGACAGGGGACAGACCCCTGTTCTACAATTGATTTTGATACTCCGGTCAGTCTGCTGATTTGCCGAACAGACAAGCCTTCCTTTTTTAATTCCTGTATGTACAAATTCCTCTGTTTTTTGTCTAATTTCTGAAACTCCGCCACATTTTTACATCCGGAGATTTTCTCTACCAGTTCTTTCCCTTTTTCATCTGTAACAAATGAATACCTAACTGATGAAATATCCATACATTTGTCATCTGAATCAACATTTAAAAAAGATACAAATTCATCTCTTCCTTCAAAATAATTCATAACTTTTTCAGTATCTGTA
The DNA here is from genome assembly GCA_004556655.1 of Lachnospiraceae bacterium. Taxonomy (GTDB): domain Bacteria; phylum Bacillota; class Clostridia; order Lachnospirales; family Lachnospiraceae; genus Oliverpabstia. The sequence continues at coordinate 11,457 of SFGF01000086.1, forward strand.
AAATCTTTTACTCCCAGATAAGCCTGATAGTTACACCATCGATATTGATTGACCGCAGAAACAATCCCTGCTTTTACAGGATTTTGAAAGATATAGCGGACCACTGTAAGGAAATATCTTTCTGTCTCCACAGGCTCACTACGAAACCGCGCCTGAAACAAATGACCGATACGATCATACTTATGATTGTACCAATAGACATACCTGTCACAAATTCTTTTAAAAATTGTTGCCAATGGTTCTTCTCCTTCTTCCATTAATAAATGAATGTGATTGTTCATCAAACAATATGTAAAAATTTTGTATTCACAGATTTCTTTGCACTTTGATAATATTGTTACAAAATACTGGAAATCTTCTTCATCCTCAAATATAATCTGCTGGTTCACACCACGTAATATGACATGATATATTTTTGATTTACTAACAACTCTCGCTTTTCTTGGCACAGATTTCCTCCTTTTTCCATATATAACTTCTCGGAATCTTCAGCCCTGATTTTATAAGGCTTTCAGACCCCTATCTAAAAAAATCACCCACTTTTTTTCAAAAAACACTTGACAAATCGCT
>SFGF01000087.1 GCA_004556655.1 Lachnospiraceae bacterium
GGCGTACGCTGCCGAAAACTAACATATCTGCAATTTTCAAGGTTCCCATGGAGCCATTTTTTTCAGCTCCATTTTTTCATAGGCTACTTTACACTACCCTTTCACGGAACCTGCAATTGCAAGGTGGCTGTCTTCCTTCAACATAAGATTCCCTTCCAGATTACTTTTATATTTTTCATTGATACGCTGTTTCATGATCTCAATCTCTACCAGAGGAGATTCAATCAGTCCCTGCTGTCCTTGCGTCTCAGGAAAATATTTCTGAATCAGAGGTGCAAAACGGAGCAGTCTCTGTTCTGCATCCTCCACATCCTTCTGCCCCAGCTCACATTCCCACATACTTTCCTCAAAATCCGTTTTTTCCGGATTGATCCACAGCACCTCTTCTGCCTGCTCCAGTTTCTCCAAAACAGGAATTTTATCCATAATTATATTAAAGTTTTCCATACTATTCCTCCCTACAGTTCAGGATCATATTTTTGCCTGCTGTATATAAAGTATAGTATCTTTTTATTCCAACCACAACGCATTTGTCCATGCTGTCTGTCCTTTTTCATCGATGCACTCAACTCTCACATAGGTCTCGCCGCCCTGCAGCTCATGACATCCATAGTTCAATCTATCCACATGACGAAGCACAGTTTCACTGCTTCCCACATTTCCTCCTACGATAAAATTGATACGTTCCACACCGGAGCATTCCACAAATACCTTATTGCCATCAATTCCCCACTGATGAATCCGGGGACCTGCAGAAAAGTAATAATCCCCCGAGAGCAAATGATTGACGATTGCCTCATGAGATAATTCTTCCGATCGAACCATCACATATCCTCCCAGACTGTCAAAAAACTTTCCCGGATTATGATTGTCATCGGAAGCAAATCCATGAATACGGGTTCCCTTTCTCAGCATGGCATCCCAGAAAACACTGTCATATCCCTCTCCGCATTCAACTACGGTACCATAGTTGTATATCTCAACCGCCCAAACATTTTTAAGATCCACCACTTCACCGGTTTCCACCCGGGACCATGCCGGATGATTATAGGTTGTAAAACATCCCTTCTCTCTCAGGTTGTCGGCTAACTTCTGAGCCACTTCCAGTCCGTCCCACTCTTCTACGAACACCGGTGGTTCCAGTTTTTCTCCATGTTTAAAAAGTTTATCTCCGGCTGCTTTCTGCATTGCCTCATTTCCCAGAATTCCATGAATATGATGCGTTTTTTTCAAACCAGTCTCTTCTTTATTCAACAGCCATGCAGATGCTTCCACACCCGGAAGCAGAATAAAATCTTCACAGTCGAACTGCTCTCTCAGATCTGTATACACATCATGCTCACTCAGACACATAAAGTGATATCCATAGCTTTTATATAATTTTACCGCTTCTTCCGGCTTCAGTTTTCCATCGGAATTAGTAGTATGGGAATGGAGATTTCCTTTATACCAGTTTCCTGTTTCCGAAAACATTACCTTTTTCATACTGCATCCTCCACCTCAAGGCAGTTTCTTTCTTCCATTGACAGCCATACTTCTGTACCCTCTTCAAAAATAGAAAAGCTTCTGAACAAGGTATCCGCAGAAATACGAATACCATTTACATCTACCGCATAGCGGAGAACATTTCCTCTGGGAAGGCTTTCCACCACTTTACCTTTGAATTCATAACAGTTTTCACGGTTCTTCTTTTCGCGTGAAATAGAAATCGTCTCCGGACGAATAACAACTGAATTTTTTTCCATCTGCTTTTCCCCGGTAACAGCTGTAAATTCTGCCGGTGTCAGAACATTATAGTTACCGATAAAACCTGCTGCAAATTTTGTTCTCGGATCTGTATATACTTCAATCGGTGTTCCCAGCTGTTCAATCTTTCCTTCATTCAAAAGACAAATTCTGTCTGACATGATCATAGCTTCATCCTGATCATGCGTAACAAAAATGGTAGTGATATTCAACTCTTTCTGAATTTTCCGGATTTCCACCTGAAGGTTCTTTCTCAGCTTTGCATCAATTGCACTTAAAGGTTCATCGAGAAGCAGAACCTTCGGTTTTGTCACTATTGCTCTTGCCAGTGCCACACGCTGCTGTTGTCCCCCTGAAAGCTGTGACGGATAAGATTTCGCCTTATCTTCAAGCCCGACCATTTTCAGTACTCCCTCAACTTCTTTTTTAATCTCTTCTTTGGACAATTTTTTTATTTTTAATCCAAAAGCAAGATTCTGTTCCACAGTCATATTCGGAAAAAGGCTATACTGCTGAAAAACCATACCAATCTGCCGTAGTCTTGCATCTACATGAGTGATATCCTTATCTTCCAGCATGATCACTCCCTCCTGTACCTCTTCCAGACCTGCCAGACACCGAAGCAGCGTACTTTTTCCACATCCTGAAGGCCCAAGGAGAGTCAGAAGCTCGCCTTTCTCCACTTCCAGATTGATTCCCTTCAATACATGGTTGCTGCCAAAAGATTTATTTATATTTTTAAATGTTATGTATGCCATTATCTTTCCATGCTCCCTTTCTTCTCATTCTGACTTTTATTTACCACATAATTAATAATTCCTGTAAGAATCAGTAATATGACAACTGCTGCACTCAATGCCTGGGTATCCGTTGCCCTATTCCTGTACAGATAAGACTGTGCAGTCTCATACTGGGAAGAAGCAATAATTTTAATTATCGCAAAATCTCCAAAAAGTCCCGCAAAACTCATAAGGGCTGAGGTGGAAAGTCCCGGCAGAATAGCCGGAATCACAATAGTTATATAACTATGGATTTTCCGGTATCCAAGCATTTCGGCAGCTTCCAGAATTGCATGGGTATTTACCGCATATAAACTGTTCCTTATACCCTGATAAGTTACAGGCATGATAAATACACTGTATATAAACATAAGCATGATAATACGGTTTGCAAAAATTGTATTCGTACCTGCATAGGTTCCAAGTACCGAAGTGGCCAGTATGATTCCGTTAATCGTTGTAGGTATCAAACAGAAAATCTGCACAATTTTTTCCATCCCCGGAAGATAAACGATCACCACATAAAGTGCAAACAGGACACTGATATTCGTGATGATCACAGGGGCGGCTGATATCAGTATACCTCTCAGAATTCCCATCAGAAACTGACTGTTTGTCAGCGTTTTTATGTAATATTTTAAAGTAAATCCGTTCGGAAGCACAGTCACCCATCTTTCTGCAAATGAATAAATAAATGTAACGATCAGCGGCAGAAGCAAAAAGGCGGCGATACAAACTTCCAAAATCCAACGTAATACACTATACTTTTTCATTTCGTCATCCCTTTCTCAAAATGTTTCTTACAGAGATTGGTAAGTCCAATCTCTACCAGCACAATCACCAGAAGCACTATAGAAAGGGAACTTCCAAGTCCCGGACGCTGCCGTACATCCCCCACAAACATATCTACAATTTTGACCGGCAGAAGGGATATACTGTTATTTACCAAAAGATATGGTGTTGCATAAGTTGCAATCGCATTGGAAAACAGCATATTGAAGGTACCAAGGATACCCGGCATCATAACAGGAATTCCAATCTGTAACCAGAAACGTATACTCCCTGCATTCATGAGCCGTGCAGCCTCTTTCCACTCTTTTTTTACCTTTTCAAATGTAGGAAGCAGAAGAAGCGTTCCCATGGGAATCTGAAAATACACATAAATGATAAACATTCCTCTCATAGAATACAGATTGTAGGAGGATAATGGTGTAAATCCAATCTTCTGACTAATCAGCACAAATACACCCGCAGTTCCCAAAACGGTGATAAACGCTATAGTAAGCGGAACTCCCGAAAATGTAGATGTAAGGTTCAAAAGTGACAGATACCACGTTTTTTTCTTGCCCGTTTCTCTGCTCAGTGCCATGGCAAGAAAAAAATCAATTACCAGCCCGACGATCGTCGATAAAATTGTAATCCACAAACTGTTTTTAATTGCGACCATATATATTGGCTTTTCTATAATCTGTTTAAAGTTGTCCAGTGTAAATTGTCCGCCGTCCAGAAAACTGTTAATAATCATACTTACCAGCGGTACACATTCAAACAATACGATAATAAATGCAAGGGGCAGAAGGAATGCCATTCTGCCGCCTGTTTTTTTCCAGTTTTTCATTTCTACTTACCTCAGAATCAATTGCTGAGAATCTCAGCCCATCAGCGGGATAATTTCTTCTTCCCAACGGGATGCTATTTCCGTACATGCCTCAGTAACAGCATCATTGTCTGTCATTGGAATTGTATCTGTATACTCAGAATCATCAATCATCTTATCTGCCAGTTCTTCCGGTAATTCCACATCGGAACGGATCGGACGTGCATATCCTCTCGCACGGTCAATCTGTCCTTCATCACTCAACAGATATTCCACAGCCAGAGCCGCTGAATACGGATGAGGCGCATATTTATTGATTACAAGGCAATAACCGGACTGAATAGCTCCATCTTTCATAACATGACAGTCAATGCTTGCTTCCGGAACTGTCTCCAGTGTAAGATCACGGTACTGCAGTGTAAGATAATCCCATGTCAGTAACACATCAATTTCATTTCTTTCCATTCTCTCCTGGCTGTAAGCTCCGGCATCCAGTCTTCTTTCTTCTGCCAGCTGTTTAAAGAAGTCAAAGGCAGGATCAAGATCCTCTGTTCCGCCTCCCAGTGCATATGCGCAGGAAAGAACTGCCATCTGTGAAGAAGCACCACGCACTACATCACCGATTGTTACGGTACAATCACTGTCTGCCAGTGCCTGCCATGAGTCAATGGTTTCACTCACATTATCATTATTCTGCATACAGCTCATAGTTCCCAGATAAGTAATTACCCAATTTCCATCCGGATCTTTTGCCCAGTCCGGTACAGAATCCCATGTGGATGCTTTATACGGCTGAACCACATCCATATCCACTGCAGTCGGTCCAAATGCCTGTCCAACATCTCCAATATCTTTTGTTGGTGCATCTTTCTCTGTATCAAAAGTGGAAAGTTCTTCTGCTGAACTCATATCTGTGTCCTCATGGGCGATTCCATAAGTATCTGTGATTGCTTCCCAGCTTCCTCTCCAGTTTGCCCAGTCATCCGGCATACCTACGGAATTGATTGCTCCTTCCTCTTTTGCCTTCTCTGTGATTTCTTCCAGTGATACTTCTCTCAAATCAATAGTTTCTGCTGTGTCTTTCGCTCCGCATCCGGCCAGCATCATTGATACTGCACAAAAACATGCTGTCGCCTGCAAAATATGCTTTTTCATAACTTTTTGTTTCCTCCTCAAAACGACTAAATTACTTTTTCAACGATATTTATGATAGCATTCACATTTTTGAGAAACCACCGTCTTTCCGTAAATCCTTTTTTATGGTTTTGTAAAAAAAATTGAGGAAATGTAAAAAAAATTTTCCCGGGAAATATTATCTTTCCCGGGAAATCCAGTAGCCGTTATTATATTATCTTGATCACTATTTCTTATATACATGGAATTTTTTTCACAGATTCCAGTTCATATACCGATACATTCCATACATCTGAACTGTCTGTTTCTATCTTTACATCCCCCTTTAAACTTCTCGCTTTATTTTCATTCAGAAGATAATAAGAACCATCCAGTACAAACACTTCCAGAACTTCCACATCCGCATAAATTCTTATAGAGAACTGCTCCTGTTTACAGAATGTAATTTTTCTGTCAGGGAAAGAAACTTCACACTTTTCCCAGTCAATGGTAAGTGGATTTCCGAACATAGTAAGAACTGTTTTTCCGTCCTTCGGCATCTCGCCTTCCATCAGAATTTCCAGTGGTTTTTCTTCTCCTTCATACAGACAGTAGGTTTCTGCTTTCTGAATTTTTCTATAAGTTTCCTGTTTTCTCAGATTCTCCAGTTCACGGGCCGGTTTCATCACCATTCTCTTTCCCTGTTTTCCATCAGACAATTCCAACTCTACCGGCAAAGACAACTGACCGTTCCAGCATCTTCCTCTGTCCGGCATATGAAGCCATGCTAACTGAACCAATCTTCCTTTGGTATTGGAAAATGTCTGTGCTGCATAGGCTCTTCCCTGTTCTTCCGGTCTCTCCGGCATCGCATAAGCTTCCATCATTTCTGATTTTATTTCAAAATGATATCCATCAAAACTTCCCAGATAATAATATCCCTGTGATGCCCAAAATACCCACATGGTCTCACCGGTTTTCTCATCTCTGATCTGAAACAGATCCGGGCATTCCCACATACCATTTCCGGTCAGTTCCTGAGTTTTCTCCCAATGGATTCCATCCGCAGAACGATAAATATGATACTTATAACCATCAATATATAATGGCATGATATATGCCTGTGATTCCTCATGCCAGAATACTTTCGGGTCTCTATTTTCTGCTGTTATCGTTGGCAGGATTATCACATTTTTTTCTCCAAATGATATCCCTCATCACTGCTGACTGCCAGTCTTTGAGTAAACTGTTGCTCACCGGACCATTTATTTCCGCCGCCTGCTGCTGTGTAGTAATATAAAATATCACCTTTTTTCCACATTTCTCCGTCAGATTCCGCAAGTAATCCACATCCAGAATACATAACTCCACTTTCATCGGGGGATAACACAACGGAAGTCTCTTTCCAGTGAATAAAATCTTTCGTTTCTGTGGCTCCCCAATGCATATTTCCCCATTTGCATCCATAGGGATTATATTGATGATAAATTTTCCATACTCCATTCAGATAAATCAATCCATTCGGGTCATTCATCCATCCCGTTTCCGGTGCATAATGAAGTTTCGGTCTTTCTCCTTTTGGACAAACCGGAAGTTTTTCTTCGTTTGTAATCTGGCAATACTCCTCATTAATCTCACAGTGTTCTTCTGCATCACGTACAGTCATCCACTGATTTTCCCACGGACTCACATCAAATACCGCCCAGTAGTCCGGTTTTCCCTCAGTCAGCGGTACATCCATTTCCATCACCTTTTTATTTTCCACATACCATTCCAGTTTTACAGGTTCTCCGTCCTTCCTTACAGGGATCCACATATATTTATCTTCCGCAAAAATTCTTTTTTCCATAATATTTCTCCTCTATTATTTATTTTAAGTAATCCAACAGCGAAATTCCAATCGTTTTCTCCGGCATCTTCAATTCAAAATTATCTGCTATCGTAGCCCCAACTACCGCAAAAGTATCTGTTTCCGGAAGTTCTCCGCTTTCTTTCATAGATTTTGAATATACCAGCAATGGCACTTTTTCTCTTGTATGATCCGTTCCTGTATATGTGGGATCATTTCCATGATCCGCGGTGATCATCAAAAGATCATCTTCTCTCAGTTCGTCAAGAAGTATACCCAGACTTTTATCGAATTTTTCAATTTCTTTGGCATATCCTTCAGGATCTCTTCTATGTCCCCAGAGAGCATCAAAATCCACCAGATTTACAAAACACAGTCCATGAAAATCTTCCCCTGCAACTTCAATGGTCTGTTCCATTCCATGTACAGAACTTTTCGACTTCAAAGCTCGTGTAATACCCTCTCCGTCAAAGATATCTTTAATCTTTCCAATAGAAATCACATCCAGTCCATTTTCTTTCAGAACATTCAATACCGTCTTACCAAAAGGTTTCAAAGCATAATCGTGACGATTGCTCGTCCTTTCGAATTCCCCTTTTTTCCTTCCCACATACGGCCTTGCAATGACTCGTCCGACTTTCCACTCATCTTTCATGGTTATCTCTCTTGCAATTTCACAGCAGCGATATAATTCTTCCAGACCGAATGTCTCTTCATTTCCGCAGATCTGAAGTACGGAATCCGCCGAAGTATATACAATCATATGACCTGTGGCAATTTCTTCTTCTCCCAATTCTTCCAGAATCTCCGTTCCGCTGGCACTTTTATTACCAATGATTTTTCTCCCTGTCCTTTTTTCCAGTTCTTTGATCAGTTCCGGTGGAAATCCTGTCTCTGTAAAAGTTTTGAACGGCTTTGTCACTTCCAATCCCATCATTTCCCAATGACCTGTCATGGTATCTTTTCCAAGACTTTTTTCATTCATTTTCGCAAAATATGCCATTGGTTTTTCTTCCGGTTCTACTTGTTTTAACGGACATATGTTTGCAAGTCCCAATTTTTTCAGATTAGGGATGATAAATGTATCTACAGATTCTGTTATATGTCCGAGCGTGTTGACTCCCACATCACCGAATTTTTCCGAATCTGCCATCGCACCAACTCCCAAAGAATCCATGACAATAACAAAGATACGATTATACTTCTGCATAATATGCACCTCTTATTCCTACATTTTAACCAACTTGATAATACGGCTTGTACCAAGGCGATCCGCTCCCAGTTTCAGAAATCTTTCTGCATCATCCAAAGAAGAAATACCACCTGCTGCTTTCATTTTCACATCCGGGCCAATATTTTTTGAAAATAAGTCTATATCTTCAAAAGTAGCTCCCGCCTTAGAAAATCCGGTGGAAGTCTTGATATAATCTGCTCCTGCTCTGGTAACAATCTCACACATTTTTATCTTTTCTTCCTCATTCAGCAGACAGGTTTCAATAATCACTTTCAGAATTTTTTCTCCACATGCATTTTTCAGAATACGGATTTCTTTTTCAATACAGTCATATTTTTTGTCTTTTACCCATCCGAGATTAATCACCATATCTATCTCATCTGCACCATTTTCCAAAGCATCTTTTGTCTCAAATTCTTTTGCTTTTGTTGTCATATAGCCGTTTGGAAAACCGATTACGGTACAAACTGCCATTTTATTCTGCACATATTCTTTTACCTGTTTCACATAGCTTGGCGGAATACATACGGATGCAGTCCCATAATGCATTGCGTCATCACAGATCCGGCGGATTTCCTCCCAGGTTGCCGTCTGTGTTAACAGTGTATGATCTACGTGTTTTAACATTTCTTTTATTTCCATTTTGCTGTACTCCTTTTAAACCTAACATCATTTTATTCTGCAATAACGGTACAAATTCCATCTTTTACATCGGATGCTTTCACTGTAATTTTGGTGTCACCTTTTTCTTTGCTCTTTAAAATGATAATTGCCGTTCCACGATACAGGTGACAATTCTTTGCGGTTATCTGATCCTCTGTACATGGATTGCCGCTTCCCACTGCCAGAAATGTTCCGGCACCTTCCACTTCCACTGTAATCTCTCTCTCATCATGTGTCAAACGATTTCCGTTTTCATCCTCAAGCACAACACGTACATAAGCAAGATCTTTTCCGTCAGCTTTCCATGTGTTTTCTTCAGCTTCCAGAACAAGTTTATCTGCTTCTTTCGGTGTTACCAGTCTGCAGCGGCTTATTTCCATTCCATCTTTATATACAATTCCTTCCAGAACACCCGGCTCATAATTTATATCCATAGAAGCCATCAGCTTTTCTATCGGCTTTCGTCCCAGACTCTTTCCATTCAATACAAACTCCGCTTCATCTCCGGCACCGTATACATCTGTTTTCACCGGTTTTCCGATCCAACATTCATCAAAATACCAGCAATCATTTACATCATACCAGTGCCAGTTTGTTCCCATAAAACTTTCACCAAAATGTTTTGGATGTGTAGTATATATTCCTGATTTTTCAGTATTTCCCCACATAATCTCTCTGTATACAGACTGAGGGCGCTGTTCACCCGTCAGATCAATATCTGACTGCCAGGAAGTTCTCCACGGATAAGGCGTCATAAACTGGAAATTCTCTTTGTCATCTTCCCAGTATACCTTTCCTACACCTACTTCACCCAGATAATCCACAGCGGCCCAAATACAGTCACCAATCACATATGGCAATTTTTCAACTTTTTCCCAGTAATCATATGTGGTAAAAGAATGTGTCTCCGTTCCGATCATCACTCTATCCGGAAACATTTTATGACTTTCCTCATACAAATCTTTCAAATAATTATATCCTACAATGTCAAGTGGTTTACAATAATCTTTCGTTGCTTCATTCCAAAAAGAATTGTTATCAAGAAGATTCAGACTAAAATTACCTCCGGCCTCTTCTTCTTCTTCTTTTTCAGGAAATACTCCACAGATAGCCGAAATTACAAAACGGGTATCATCGAATTCACGGACTTTTGCGGATAATTTTTCTGACCATTCAGCGCCATTATTTTTTCCATCCCTCTCTGAAATTTCATTGCCAATCGAATATGTGATCACACATGGATGATTTCTGTCACGACGTACCATATATTCGATGTCACGAGCCCACCATGTTTCAAAATAAAGGTGATAATCCATCGGCACTTTTCCAACACGCCATACATCAAATGCTTCATCCATAACCAACATTCCAATTCGGTCACAAATTTTAAGAAGTGCCAGAGACGGAGGATAATGACTGATACGAACAGTATTATAGCCTACTTTTTTCAAAGTACGCATTTTTCTTTCTTCTGCTTTCGGATATGCACAGGCACCTAAAAATCCATTATCATGATGTATACAGCCGCCTTTCAGATTTATTTTTTTCCCGTTCAAACGAAATCCATTAACATCTGCTTCAATTGTCCGAATACCAAAGGTATCCTCTGCAACATCCATGATTTCTCCGTTACTCTCTATTGTAATTTTACAATGGTACAAATATGGGGTTTCCAAATCCCACAATACAGGTTTTTCCACAATTATTTCGGAAATATCTTTGAGTTTTCCACAAATTTTCAGAGATTTTTCCACTTTTCCAACGACATTTCCACACTCATCTGAAATCTCGCAAAAATAGATAATTTCCTGTTCCTTATCTGTACCAGTAATGTCAGCTTCTACTTTTACAACGGCTCTTGCATCTTCCACTTTTGATGTTGTAATAAATATATCCCACGGTTTCACACAGACAGGACCACCCACCCACAAACACACATCACGATACAGGCCTCCGCCGCTGTACCATCGGGAAGACGGCTGACGGCTTTGGGTAATTATTTTCAGCTTATTCTTTTTACTTCCAAATCTCAGTGCCGGAGTCAAATCCACCTGATAAGGAATATATCCATTCGGATGCACGCCCAGTAACTCATTATTGAGCAGTACTTCCATATTCATATAAGCACCGTCCACATCCAACAGTACTGTTTTTCCTTCCCATTCCGCCGGAATATCCAGATTCTTTTTATATACACCCTGTCCATTTCCAAAATATCCATTTCCGGGACCACCGGGTGCATCTGCACGTCTCGGTTTTCCAATAATAAAATCATGCGGCAAATCAATTTGTTCTCCTTTAATAGTTTCAAACACAAAACTATTACTTTCTTCACTCTCGTAAAACTCCCAGTCCTTATCATACGAAATTCGCTTCATATATTGCCTCCTTTTCTGCCAATCATTTAGTGCTAAATTTGAAATTCTTTCAATCCGGTATCATTATTTACTCTATCATACCTTTATTTTTTCAAATATTCCATATTTTTTTAAGGTCTCGCATAAAAGCCTTTTATTAATACTCTTTTTATCATTTTAATTTTTACTTTTTGCAAAGTATAAATTGACATTTTTGTATTAGTATTTTATAATCTAATTATTCTAATATGTACTTTGATAATTTCACAGGCTTTATACTCTTCAATATACATAATGATACCTTACACATTTATGCAAAGGAGAATCTTACTATGTCAGATAATGAACTATTGTCTGCTCTGTCCACTTTAATTGATGAGAAACTGGACCAGAAGCTGGAAGAGAATAATAAAAAGCTGGAAGCTAAACTGGAGGCCGCCTTTGATCAAAAACTGGAGGCTAATAACAAAAGGCTG
>SFGF01000088.1 GCA_004556655.1 Lachnospiraceae bacterium
TGGGTATAAATAGGATGTCCAACAATTCATCCAATACCTGCATCATAAAAAATAAGTCTATAGCCTCTTTGAATGAGGTCTATAAACTTATTATACGAGAGAGGATATAAAATGACTCAGACAACAAGAATGACAGTCGCACAGGCAATTGTGAGATTTTTGGATCAGCAGTATGTATCTATGGATGGTGTGGAGACAAAGTTTGTGACCGGATTCTTTACTATTTTCGGTCATGGTATTGCAGTAGGTCTTGGAGAGGCTCTGGATTCCAATCCGGGACAGCTGAAGGTTATGCAGGGAAGAAATGAGCAGGGTATGTGCCATACTGCTATCGCTTATGCAAAGCAGAATGGAAGAAAGAGCATTATTCCATGTGCATCTTCTGTAGGACCTGGAGCTGCTAATATGGTTACTGCATGCGCAACAGCTACTGTAAATAATATTCCGTTGCTGGTATTTCCTGCAGATACGTTTGCTTCCCGTCAGCCTGACCCTGTACTGCAGCAGCTGGAGGTAAGTTCCAGTCTGGCTGTATCTACTAACGATGCTTTCAGACCGGTATGCAAATACTGGGATCGTGTAACCCGCCCGGAACAGATTATGACAGCTTTGATCAACGCTATGCGTGTTCTGACTGACCCGGCTGAGACAGGTGCATGCTGTATCGCACTTCCTCAGGACGTAGAAGGTGAAGCATATGACTTCCCGGAATATTTCTTCAAAAAACGTGTACATCGTATCACCAGACCGGTGGCAGTGGAAGAAGAACTGGAAGATATTGCTGAAATTATTGCAGAAGCTAAGAAGCCTCTGGTTATTGTAGGCGGTGGTGTTCGTTATTCAGATGCCGGCGAGACTGTAGAAAAATTCTGTGAGGAATTCCATATTCCGTTTGGTGAGACACAGGCAGGAAAAAGCGCTTGTAAATCCGGTCATCCATATTGCCTGGGTGGTATCGGTGTAACAGGAACCTACGCTTCCAATGTAATCGCAAGAGATGCAGATGTTGTAATCGCTATGGGATCCAGAATGTCCGACTTTACAACCAGCTCCAAATGGCTGTATAAGAATGAAAATGTAAAATTTGTTACGATCAATAACTGCCGTTTCCATGCATACAAAATGGATGCAGTAAAGGCGGTAGGTGATGCGAAAGTGACAGTAGAAGCACTGGCTGAAAAACTGAGAGCAAGAAATTATGTTTCTGCTTACAACGGAGAAATCGAAGAGGCAAAACAGATCTGGGATAAAGAGATGGAACGCCTTGGAAGTATTGAGTATACAGGTGATGATTTTGAGCCGATCATCAAGGCAAGAGATCCGAGAACAGTTCCGGAATTTGTAAAGATGACAAACGGAAAGATTACTCAGACAGCAGCACTGGCAGCTATCAATCGTACGATTGATAAAGATGCTACTATTATTACAGCAGGTGGTTCCCTTCCGAGCTGTATGCAGCGTATGTGGAGAACAGATAAACGCGGCGGATATCATGCAGAGTACGGATATTCCTGTATGGGATATGAGGTTGCAGCTACTCTTGGCGTTAAGATGGCAGAGCCGGACAATGAAGTTTACTGTGTAGTTGGTGATTCCAGCTTCCAGATGCTTCACAGTGAGATCATGACCATTATGCAGGAGAGAAAGAAAGTAAATATTCTGATCTTTGATAACTGTGGTTTTGGCTGCATCAATAATCTGGAGATGACCCATGGTATCGGAAGTATTGCTACTGAGTTCCGTTATACCGATGGAAAGAAGCCTACCGGTGACCTGATTCCTGTAGATTACGCAAAAATCGGTGAAGGCTATGGTCTGAAGAGCTATACCTGTAAAACAATTGATGAACTGGTTGCTGCTCTGGAAGATGCAAAGAAACAGGATGTTGCCTGCCTGTTTGATCTGAAAGTTATTCCGAAGACTATGACAGACGGTTATGAAGCATGGTGGAATGTAGGCCAGGCTCAGGTTTCCGAAAAGGAAAGCGTAAGAGAAGCATGGGAAGAAGTGAAAGCAGCACGTGAGGTTGCAAGACAGTATTAATAAAAACAGGAGCGGGAATGGCGATATTGCTGTTCTCACTCCTGAACAGTGGAAAGAAATGACGTGAAATAGGAGGAATGTACAATGAGTAAAGTATTTGGTTATCCTGAATTTGATGCAAATGGAGAGCAGATTCTTACCACTTATGACAATGAATATAAAGATATGATGATGGATATCCGTGTATATCGTATGAAAGCAGGAGATGTAAAAACTTTCTGTAAGGAAGGGGAAGAGACAGCTGTACTGCTTCTGTCAGGTGATGTAGTATTCCGGTTTGACGGACAGGAAAAAGAAGTTACCAGAAAAGATGTATTTACAGAAGGTCCCTGGGCAGTTCATATGTGTACAAAAGCTGAGGCAAGCGTAGAAGCAAAAGCAGACTCTGAGATTCTGGTACAGTCCACTCACAATGATACAGAATTTGCTACAAAACTGTATGCTCCGGAGGATGCACCATGGGGATACTCTTGCGTAGGAAAATTCGGAAATGTAGCAAAGAGAAGAGTAAATACGATCTTTGATCATGATATTGCTCCATGGTCTAATATGGTTCTGGGCGAAGTTTTGAATGACAGAGGAAACTGGTCCGGATATCTGCCGCACAGACATCCACAGCCGGAAACTTATTATTTCAAATTTGATCGTCCGGAAGGATTTGGCGCAAGCTTTGTAGGTGATCAGGTATTTAAGAGTACAGACGGAAGCTTTTCAGCAATTCCCGGCGGAGAACTTCATCCTCAGGCAGTTGCTCCTGGATTCCAGATGTATACTTGCTGGATGATCCGTCATCTGGATGGAAATCCATGGCTGCAGACAGACCGTTGCGAAGATGAGCGCTATGTCTGGATGCATGATGCAGAGTTCTAATTACAGTAAAGCTTGTTCATAATTATCTGAAAGGGTTATCCTTTAATAAAATAGATAGATAGCAGAGGGGAGCTGTACATGAAAATGTAGGGCTCCTTTCGCTTCTATTGTTTTTTCAAGCAGTAAAAAGGATAAAAGGTCTGTGGTTCAAGAAGCTCGGCAAAAATATTGATGGAAGAAGGAATTTCACGTCGAATTAATCAGGGGATCGTTCAAGAAATTGTCCATGGAACAGTTTAGTTTATGTTTTCTTAAAAATGGGATTTTAGTGAAGTAGCATATAAGGAAGTCATGGAATAGAGCAATGTATCTGAAGAAGCTGCGGTGCTGGTAGAAAAATATCGAAAGAGAGTAGCAAAAAAGAGTGCTGCCGCACCTGTGATTTCTCAATAATCATTCATGCGACAGACTGATTTTCATCTCCTTAGATGTACCACATTTTGTTTCCATCGGATTTTGATGAGGACGCAGGACAGCCAACAATTAAGCAAGGAGCTGCATCGGCTTATGCGAAGGAGGGTTGCTTTATGGAAGTGTTGTATAAGCGGTGTTGTGGTATTGACATTCATAAAATATGATGGTAGCCTGTGTTTTTACGAGTGTCCGGAAAAAAGAAATTCGTCAGTTTGGGACAATGACGGAAGATATTCTCCAACTGGTTTCATGGCTGAAAGAATCCGGTTGTGAGATGGCTGCCATGGAAAGTACAGGTTCTTATTGTAAACCCGTATATAACATATTTGAAGAGGAACATATCCCAATCATGGTTGTAAATGCACAGCATATCAAAGGTGTTCCCGGACGTAAGACAGATGTAAAGCATGCCGAGTGGATCGCTGATCTGGTTCGCCATGGATTAGTAAAAGCAAGTTACATATCAAATCGGGAACAAAGAGAATTGCGCGAAATAACTCGTTACCGTCAGGAGATGATCGGAGAACGCGCCCGAGAATTAAATCGAATTCTGGCTATATTGGAAGGCTGTAATATTAAGTTAGGCAGTGTTAAGTGTTATTACCGATATCAGCGAAAAAAGTGGCATAGCTATTTTAAAGGCAATCATATCTGGAGAAACAGATCCAGTTGTTTTAAGTAGTCTGGCAGAAGGGCGGGCTAAAAGTAAACTCCAGGAAATGCGAAGAGCTCTGCAAGGACGGGTGTTAGAACATCAGCGAAAAATGTTGGAACATCAGCTTGGGTACATTGACAGTCTTACTTCACTAATCTCAGATTTAGATGAAGACATTAAAAAAACAAACTCTATAAACTGGGCTGTTCAGGCTTTAGATGCTATTCCGGGAATCGGGAGGCAAAGTGCAGAACGCATCCTTACAGAAACAGGAGTAGAAATGGAACATTTTCAAAATGAATCCCGTTTTAGTTCTTGGGCAGGTCTCGTACAGGAATGTAAAGAAAGCTATTTTTATTCACGATACCAACGAATTGCTGCACGTAGAGGAGGGAAACGGGCGCTGATAGCCATTGCACATACCATGCTAATTGCCATCTATCATATACTAAAAGAAAAAGTTCCTTATCGTGACTTAGGGGCAGGTTACTATTCGTTATCAATCAAGAGAAGTTAATAAAGAAAAATCTTCGTTCGTTAGAAAAGTTAGGGGTGGATGTAATTATTCAGCCGAAATAGCTCCTCTCTAATTTTATCATAGGGAGAGAATAAGCCCGCCAAAAGGCGAGCTTATTCAGAATGCTTGTTTATGGGGTAGCACTGAATTACGTTTTCAGGGCAGCCTCTTTTTATCCTAGGCTTCGATAACCATTACCTGTATCGTTCTCTATTAACCAGAAGCTCCCTATAAGCCAATTGAAAAATTCTTTTCCCTTCTGCCAGCCATGGCCCATAATGTCCCGGGAAAACTGCATCCGCCTCGCTCTCCATCATTTTCCTCATAGAAGAAACATATTCGCTATAATTATATCCTGAGTCTACTTTGACACCCAGACGAACCTCTCCGGAATTTTCTCCTGCTTGTACAAAATCACCGGTGAAGATGCTTTTCATTCCGTTGCAGATCAGCTCATAACACATACTTCCCGATGTATGCCCCGGAGTGTGATGGCATACTATTTTACAATCTTCAGCAAGGGGCACACATTTTCCCTCCTGCAGTTTATATACTTTCTCGCATACGGGAAATTCTCTGCCATAAGCAAATCCAATCGTATGTTCATCTCCCGAGATTAGACTGTCAGCATCACCACCGGCATATATCCTGCATCCCATTTTTTCAAAAAAAGCGGCATTTCCTGCATGGTCATAGTGCGAATGAGTAATGAAAACCGCATCTATTTCCCGGTTCTGAATACCCCAGAGTATTCTGTTTTGTTCTATCATGTTCAGATCTTCTTCCCCCAATCCGCAATCGATCAGAACCATTTTGTTTTTTCCGGGAATATCTATCCCATAAACATTTTGATGAATTTGATATGCAAATCCGGATAAAAGATAAATATTCGGAAAAATCTGCATTTTATCACCCCTTTACCGCGCCGGAAGCCAATCCTTCGGTTATTTGTTTTGAAAAAATCATAAAAATAATCATAATCGGCAAAATTCCTACTACTACTGCCAACAGCCTTGCACCATAATCTGCCACAAACATATTTCCAATGGAAGCAATCACCAAAGGTACCGTAAATTGTTTCGGATCATTAATCATAATCATCGGTAAAAGATAACTGTTCCAGGATTGCAAGAAAGAAATAACAGCCAGAGTAAATATTGCAGGTTTAATAATCGGTAGCGCCATTCTCAAAAATATTCCCATATCTGTACAGCCATCAATTCTCCCACTTTCAATCAGCTCATAGGGAAATGAATCTTTTATGTACTGTGTCATCCAGAATACCCCGAACGCATTGGCAATATTGGGTAAAATTAGAGGCAAAAATGTTTTTGAAAGACGCAGCACCCGCATTTCCCAGACAAAAGCAACCAGCCCGACTTCCATGGGAACCATCATCGTCAATATCACCAATTGATAAACCAGCTTTTTATGTCTGAAATTATATTTTGCAAAACCGAATCCAGCCATTGCACTGAAAAAAACAGTCAGTACCGTACTCGAAACAGAAACGATGATACTATTGAACAGTGACCGGAAATACTCCGCTTCCAGAATTGTTTCAAAATTATCTGCCAGTGAATGTCCTATGGTCAAAATTTTTCCCGCAAAAATAGTAGGATTGTCCTGTGTAGACATCAGAAACATCAATATAAACGGTATAACGCTTACGGTAGCAATGATAATCACAAGTACATTAATTAATATTCTCAGGCATTGGGCTTTAGTTATTTTCTTCGTCATATATCAATCATCCCCTATTCTGTTCACAATCCCAAAATAAGCCACCGTAAAAATCATCACAATGATAAACATCAGATAACCGGTAGCTGCACCGTACCCGCTTTGCCCTGCAGAAAAAGCTGTATCCAGAAATTTCATATTCATGGTCTGAGCCGCATTATTCACACCGCCCTTATAATCTCCGAACAGCATATAGGGTTCCTCAAAAATCTTTAGGCACCCGATAATTCCGTTTGTCACCTGGAAAATCAGGATCGGTTTCAGCATAGGCAGGATGATATGAATGATCGCTTTCGGCGTAGATGCCCCGTCCACTTTTGCTGCTTCATAGATATCAGAAGATACACTTTGGAGTCCTGCCAGATAAATAACTGCCGTATATCCCACATAACGCCACAGCGTTACCAGAGATACTAACGGTTTTGCAAAGCTTTCGGTATGTAGCCAGTTTACATTTTGCTTAATAATTCCCAGACTTTTCAGGAAAATATTGACCGCCCCGAAATTCTGGTCGAATAAAGTTGCAAATATCAGACCGATAGCAATCGGTGCCGTAATATAGGGCAAAAACATTATATTTCGGATATAGCTCTTACCAATTCTTACGATTCCGTAATTAAGAAGTAAAGCAAGAATCAGTCCCAGCGATTGAATGGGAATCATTGCTTCCAGTACAATAATAAAGCTGTTCAAAACAGATTTGTAAAAGGCCGCATTCTTCAGCAGTGACACATAATTTCCGAATCCCACATAGGTCATCGCCCCATATCCCTGCCAGTTTGTCAGACTGATATAAAAGCTGAACAAAATAGGAAATAAGTTAAAAATTCCATACACAATAAAGAAAGGAGCTATAAATACAACAGGCCAGCATATTTTCTTTTTTTTCATCAGACATCTCTCCTTATGGTTCGCTTTTCTTATTGAAAAGGCTGCCGCAATACTTTCTTGCCGCAGCCCAGGATTATTTTTTTACTTTTGATATTGTGGATTGGAAGATATGATATCATCTTCTATCTTATCTGCTATTTCCTCAGCAGTCCCTTCCAATGACTGCGCAAAGAATGTCATACTGTTATAAAATAATGCATCATCCGCAATCGGTCTCAGTACCGTCATTTCATCCATTTCCTTCAAATATAATTCTGTCACATTCTGTCCGCCGAAAAATTCATTGGGTTTATTCAAATAATCATCTTCGTAAACTGCTTTTACACCCGGGTAAAAATGAATCAAGTCATATTTGTTCTGCGCTCCCTCTACGGAAAGTTCATACTTCATCCATGCCGCAACTGCATCTTTATTCTGGCTTTGTTTATACATACCCCACCAGATACCGCCCCAGTTATAATAGCCGCCCGGAACCTCCGCTACGCCCCAGTTACCAGAGCCGTCCGGATCATTTGGTTCGATTACATAACTCTGGAACCAGCAGGAGCCCGGATAACAAAATACATTACCCTGTGCAAAAGAAGCATTCCATGCGGGTGTCCATATATCTAAGCCTGCATCAATATCCGCATCCTTAATTTTCTGCATTAATTCTATAGTCTCGGTAAAGTTTTCCTGCACCATCAGCTTATTATCTTCACGCCACCTGAGACCGGTCTGATTGACCAACGGCTGAACCAGTGTATCAATTCCGGGAAGCATACTGACATCCCCGTTAGAAGCCTCTTTTATTTTTTTGCCGGTTTCAATAAATGAATCCCAGTCACTTACCATAGCTGATATTTCATCCGGATCATCTGTTCCGAGATACTTTGATGCCAAATCTCTCCGATAGTAAAGTCCCCCCGGCGCAGCCGTATTCGGAATCCCAATAAATGTTCCATCATTATCCCTTCCCATTTCTGCAAGATAGGGAATCAGTAAATCAGGATCAATATCGTGTGCTTCCAAATCCTCCGCAATTCCCATATCATAAAATTTGCCCAGATTGTTAATTTCCATCGCAAGAATATCCGGAACCTCGCTTCCGCTTGTCAGTGCCGCCTGGAGCTTCTGCATATAATCATCTGCCGAAGCTACCGTTACAAAATCAAAGGTTACATTCGGATAAATGTCATTCATCTTTTCTACCATTTCGAAAAAGTTCGGATCCCAGCTCCAGAACAAGATATTTCCGGTAACCTCCTCCGGGGCCTTCCCATTGACGTAATAGTAATCTTCTTCCGAACTTCCTTCCGTTACCTCGGCTTCCGCAGAGGAATCCGTATCTTCCTGCACTGTTGTCTCAGGTTGCTTCTCAGCAGAGGAATCCGTGTCGGATGAACCGCCGCATGCGCCCAAAGATGATATCATACACAATCCGGCCAAAATAACTGCTAATTTTCTTTTCATATGAAAACCTCCTTCGTATTTTATGAAAAAATTATATCAATTCCGGGCGATAATTATAGGTACTTTAATTATTATTTATTGCATTTTATTATCTTTAAACTGATAGGGGCTGAATCCTGTAACCTTTTTAAAAATCTTACTAAAATACTGTGGGCTTCCGAATCCACACAATTCTGATATTGTATAAATTTTCAAATTGCTGGTAAGCAAAAGCTCCTTGGCTTTCGATAATCTGTATTCTACAATATAATCACGGATATTTTTCCCGGTTTCCTTTTTGAAGATCTGGCTCAGGTATACCCTGCTTATGCCTGCATATTCCGCGATTTCCTCCAAGCTGACAGGCTTTGAATAATTATTTCTGATATATTCTATAGCCATGATAATTTTCGGACTGCACTGCAGGTATTCTCCCTCCACCCGCACAACATCCCTTACCTCTTTTAACGCATCTGCAAGATCACTCCAATGGTTAAAAAGATGATATGTAATTCCCGTCAGCCACCCTATATTTCGTTCCTGCATATTCTCGTAAAATCCAGCCATTGCTTCCTGAATTTGCACTTTTATTTCGGAAATACTGCATTCCTCACCACAAATCAGGACAGAATATATTTCATTTTCCTGAATTCCGGAAGTATACACATCAGTGATTATTCTACCGTCAATTTTTTCAGACAGAAGTGTTCTGAGAGTATTTTCAAAACACCTTCTTCCATTTTCATCCAGGCTTTTCTGTATTTTAAAATAGATCACCAGATATCTTGGTTTTATCACCGGAAGTATCCCCGCTTCCACATAAGTCCGTATATCCTCACGAGTTAATGTGGATCGGATAATTTTGTTAAAGACATCACCTTTCAGTAGGTTGAAACTCTCCAGCTGAGCTTCTTCTTTTTTTATCTGTTTCTCTATTTTTTTCAATAAGCAGACCAAATCCTCCTGCTCAAAAGTATGCTTTGTCAGATAATCTACTGCTCCGTACCGCATGGCTTCACGTACATATTCAAAATCCTCATAGCAGGTGAGCATTACAATTTTGCTGCTGATTCCCATAGAATTTATCTGTTTCACCAGTTCAAGACCATCCATGACAGGCATTTTTATATCCACAAATATCACATCCGGATGGTATTGCACCGCCTTTTCAAGACCATCTTTCCCGTTTTGCGCTGTCCAGCTCACAGTGTATCCATATTCTTCCCAGACAATACTTTCCTTTAACATTTTTCTGGCCAACATCTCATCATCCACAATCAGTACTTTTCTCATATATTATTTCCTTTGCTCTCGTCAAGTTCACCATATATTTTTATAGGAATCCAAAGCCATACAGTAGTTCCCGGATTTCTTCCGGTTATCCGCAAGCCCGACTCATTATCCTTGAAATGTATCTTTATTCTGTAGTTAATATTTTCCAGACCAATATTTTTTAATTTGCTGATATCACCCCGCTTGGTATGATTCATGGGATTATTTTTCAGACTTTTATTCAAAGCAGCAATCTGTTCTTCACTCATTCCGATCCCATCATCTTCAACACAAATCATAATTCCTTTTTCTTTACCAGATACAGTAATTGAAATATGCCCCTTCTCCACCGGGAGAATGCCGTGAAATAATGCATTTTCCACGATAGGCTGAATTGAAAATCTGGGAATCATACATTGTTCCAGCTCGTTTTCCACATGATATGTGGTTTGTAAAATATCTCCATATCTCATTTCCTGAATAGTCAGATACTGTTGTGTCAATTCTATTTCTTGACCAATCGTTATGAATTTCTCCGAGCTGAGGCTGGCTTTGGAAAGCTGAATCAGCGCAGTTGTCATATCCCTGATCTCCGGAGCGCGATAAACTTTCGCAAAATACCGGATAGAATTCAACGTATTATACAAAAAATGAGGATTGATCTGAGCCTGCAGTGCATACAGCTCCACAGTTCTTCTGTTTTTTTCTTTTTCAACGACCTCCTCCAGCAGAGCCTTGATTTTCACCACCATGATATTGTAGCCTTTAATCAGTGTAGAAAACTCATCTTTCTTTTCATACGTAATACCCGTATCAAAATCACCGTTTTCAATTTTACTCATAGAGTCCATCAGAAGATTCAGCGGTCTGTAGATGGAGAAAATGATTTTTCTTGTTACCAGCACAATAATGACCAGGCAAATCAAAAGCAGTATGATCGTCAGACGAAGCTGCAAAAAAACAGATTTTATGAATTCCGCTTTTGGGATCAGCGCAAACATTTTCCATCCTGTAACTTCTGATTGTCTGGCAAGAGTAATATATAACTTACCATTCATAGTAACCGTGTCCTTATCTCCAAGGTTCGAAAATATTTCCTTATATTCATCTGAAGAATTCCAGTCTATCTTTTCACCGTTTTGCTTGATAAATACCTGCCCCTGACTGTCTAGTAGCACTACGGTACCATTCATCGGTAATGAAAAATCTTTAACCAGCCCATCCATGATATGATAATCGATATCTGCCACAATTGTACCAAGCTGATTTTCCTTGTTATTATATGCGTAAATCGGTTTTACCAAAGAGAATACTTTTGTATTTCCCGCCATATAGCTTGTCTGATGATTGGAGGAAAGATTCAGAATATTTTTATCGTATTTTATATTTGTGATTTGTTCAATATCCTCCCCTTCGACTTCCAGACTCAAAATCTTCTGTTCCTTGTTGATTAGATATATTTTGTAATAAAGGTTGCAGTCGAAGAATATCGTGTTACAACGTTGTTTAATTCCCTGATTAAAATCTTTCCATTTAGATTTTCTTCTACTTCCTCGATTAAAATTTTCTGCACTTTTTCATCCGCCATAATAGAAGAGCAGATATTTTCGGCATCCTGAAAATAATAATCCATGTTCTTTAATTCCAATCCTAGGGATTCGTTAATGGATAAAGTTATATTTTTTTCCAATAACGAATAGGTCTGGCTGCCATTAATCAATTCGGTCAGAATAAAAATTCCAATCATCAAACATGAAAAATATATGATCATTTGTTTTTTTAATGACATTTGTATACCTCTCTATCTTCAGTATATGTAGCAATTATACTCCTCTTTACAGTAATACTCAAGTTACTTCCCCTGTAGGGCCAGGGTTGTTTCATGAAGAATAATTGATAATAATAAATACTGCATTTTTACGAGGGATAGGGAAGCTATACATATTTTCCATATCCCTCGACTTTTT
>SFGF01000089.1 GCA_004556655.1 Lachnospiraceae bacterium
TGAAAGAATAACCAAATTTTGTAAGGTCTGCTTCTGAACTGAAAGAACTTGCAATTAAAAGGATAAATGGAAGTATACAGCATAGAGTCAGCATAACCATAATGATATTCATAGTAATACGAAAAGCTTTATTTTTGTAGATCATAATTATACCTCCGAATATTAAAACAGTGCACTGTCTTTATCAAGTTTTGACACGATTGTGTTAGCGGTAAAAATGCAAATAAAACCAAGTATGGACTGCAGAAAACCAGCAGCAGTAGAACGACCGATATCATTCAGTTCAAGAAGACCGCGGTATACATAGGTATCTATTGTCTGTGTGGTAGAATACAAAAGTCCGCTGTTCATAGGCACCTGGTAAAAAAGACCGAAGTCAGAGTAACAGATACGACCAACAGACAACAATACAAGAGTAATAATGGTTGTCTTCAAGGCAGGTAAAGTAACGAAGCGAATCTGCTGCCAGATACCAGCACCGTCTACAACAGCTGCTTCATAGTAGGACTTGTCAATTCCAATCAATGTAGAATAATATAAAATGGAACTGTATCCAAAGGACATCCATAAGTAAACAATTGTAATGATAAATGGCCAGTATTTGGCTTCGTTGTACCAGCTGATCTTATCAAGACCTAGTGCCGGAAGGATTGTCATATTCATAAAACCGTTGTTTCCGCTTAAAAATGCATATACAATGTAACTTATGATTACGGTAGACAGAAGGTATGGAATCAGGATGATTACCTGGCTGAAACGTTTGAAAAATTTCTTTCTGATACTATCCAATGCGATGGCTGTAATAATTCCCATCAAATTTCCAAAGAAGATAAATGCAAGATTATATAAAATTGTATTTCTGAAAAAGATAAATGCATCTTTCGTCGTAAACAGGTATTTGAAATTAGATAAACCTGTCCAGGGACTGTTGAACAGACCGATATTATAGTTTACTTTTTTAAAAGCAAGTACAAGACCGGCCATAGGAAGGTAATTGTTAATAATAAGGTAAATTGCGCCGGGTATCAGCATGACATACAGTGGCAGATAACGTTTCATTTTTGCCAGATTTAGTTTCTTTTTTTTCATGGTAAAATCTCCTTCTTTCTTAGAGAGGATACAAATCCCCAATACTTGTTATGACAAATCTACCATCAATATGTGCAAATAATCTATCGATTTTCTGACTTTGATTGTCATATTTCTAATAAAAAGAAAAAATATAAAGAAATATTAGGATATATTGATGAAAAAAACACAAAGGATGTTAGAAAATTGATGATTTGTGACAGAAAAACGATAGAGCTAATAAAAATTTGCTGATATGATAAATTCATCGAAACAAAGTAATTGGGAAAGAACCCAGACAAAACAATCGTGAGTAAAAAGGAGGAACAATATGAAGAAAAGAATAATATCGATGCTTCTCACAGCAGGGATGCTTGCTTCAGTGTTAGGAGGATGCGGAGATGGAACAGAGAAGAAGACTGATGATAATAAGGATACCGCATCTGCATCTACATCATCTGCAGACGGAAATGAGGAAACAGATTATCCGGTAATAAGAGTACCATATTCTATCGTATTTGATTCATTTGATGCGGATGCAGTAGAAGATGCATTAAATGAAATTATGAGAGAAAAAGCAGGAGCAGAGATCGACCTTGTAGGTATAGAATTCGCAAACTGGTCAACACAGCTGAACCTGATGTTAACCGGTGGAGAGAATTCTTTGGACTTGTTTAGCTCTTTCTGGTATACATCTGTTAATAATCTTGCATCTAACGGTCAGGCAATGCCATTGGATGATTTGCTGGAATCCGATGGACAGGGAATTCTCGAATTGTATGATGGACTGGAAGATTATTTGAAATGTGGTGAAATTAACGGGCAGATTTATGGTATCCCCTGTATCTATGCATGGAGTTCAGAAAATCTGTATCTTTGCAGAACCGAAGATGCCGAGGCTGCAAATATTGACTGGAGTACGGTAAATGATCTGGACAGCGCAACGGATGCAATGCTTGCTTTAAAGAAAGCAAATCCGGATAAATATTTTATTCCTGGTTCTACAGATCCATATTGGATTCCGAAAAACATCGACTATTTTGGAGACACTAACTTTCTTGGTGTTTTGACAGATCCTACAAACAGTACAACGATAGAAAACTATTATGAATCTGATTATTTCAAAAACTTTGTGGAACACGTAAAAGTCTGGAAAGAAAATGATATTTTCAGTCCGGATCCATTAAGTAATAATCAGCCGACATTGATGAGCATGAATCTGGGAATTGCGGATGGTACACTTGGATATTCATGGGATGCAGAAAGTTCTATCCCAAGTACAGGAGTACAGAACGGTATGGATGTTGTTGGATCCGCAATTACAGAACCTCTTGCGACAACCGGTGATGTTACAACTTATATGTGGCATATCAGCCCGTTCTGTAAGAATCCGGAAGCAGCAATGAGAGTTTTGAATGTATTGTTTACAGATCCGGAGGCAGCACAGATTGCAGCGAATGGTATTGAAGGATTAGAGTATGAACTTGATGAAAATGGTCAGATGAAATATCCGGAAGGAAAAACAATGGCAGATATAGGATGGCCGGCAGCAAGTATGGCATATTGGCCAAATGTAACTCTTTGCAAGACATGGAACTATGAATCAGAAGACATTTATCAGCAAATGAAAGAAAAGAACAAAAATGCTGAAAAATCACTGGCACTTGGATTCCAGTTTGATTCCAGTAAAGTGGCAGATCAGATGACAGCATGTGCAAATGTGGTATCACAGTACTATATGCCGATTATGTATGGTGAAGTTGATATCGATTCTTCTCTGGAAGAGTTCAATAAACAGCTTTATGCAGCAGGTCTTCAGAATATTATTGATGAGAAGCAGGCACAGTTGGATGCATGGTTAGCAGCAAAATAAGAATTTATAAGTTTTGAATAGTAAGGGGGAGGAACCGTCAGGATCCTCTCCCTATATTAAAAAGAGGATAATTATGGAAAATACAACAAGGGAACAGACGAAACTTTGGAATAAATACTATATATTGGTAGTACTCTTAAATACACTGAATGCTTTTTCTTTTTATATGGTAGTAACAATCTTATCAAAATACCTGGTGAATATTGGAATATCTATTGCAACGGCAGGTGTGATTGTAGGACTTTTTTCTATTACGTCACTTTGCTGCCGACCATTTAGTGGATTGTTGGCAGACAGGTTGAGTAATGTAACACTGTTAAAGTGGAGTAATATTTTTATGGGAGTTGGGCTTTTGGGGTTTGCTTTTGTAACCAGTGAACCATTAATTGTTTTTTTTCGTATTATTAATGGAATCGGTTTTGCTTTCAGCGGAACCTGTCAGATTGCACTTGCGTCAAAGTATATTCCCCAAAATAGAATGGGAGAAGGAATTGGTTATCTGGGCTTGGGCATGGTTATCGGGTCGGCAGTTGCACCAGGAATTGGTGTTGCCGTATCAGAACATTTGGAAATGCAGGCAACCTTTTTAATGGCTGCTGCACTTACGGCAGTTGCCTTTGGAATTTTGTTTATTTTCCATGAACCAAAGAAAAAAGAAAAATTGAAGAAAAAAATATCATTTGGGGATATTCTTGCGGTAGAAGCTTTGCCATTTACCAGTGTAGCGGGTTCATTTTCTTTTATTAATGGAATTATTTCATCCTATCTGGTTTTATATGCGGACGAGCTTGGAATCAGCGGAGTCAGTGTTTACTTTACTGTATGTGCAATTGTTTTGTTTGTTGTCAGACCATTTTCAGGGAAACTTATGGATAAAAAGGGAATACGGGTCACTGTTTTGCCTGGACTTGCGGTTACAGCCTGTTCCATGTTTATTCTTGGAAGAAGTACTTCTCTGGTTCTGATTTTGATTACAGGAATTTTAAGATCTCTGGGGCAGGGTGCTGCACAGCCATCTCTTCAGGCGGGATGTATTAACAGAGTAGGAACAGATAGAAGCGGTGTGGCTACAAGTACTTATTATCTGGGCGGAGATATTTTCCAGGGAATTGGTCCAATGATTGGAGGGGCAATTATTGGAGCAGTTGCGGGAGCGGCCGGTTTTAGAGTGTTATTTGATATCAGTGGTATTTTGATGATTTGTGCACTTGTGTTTTTTGCTTTTGTAACAAGAAAGGAAAAATAAATGAAAGAAGAGAAGGTTCTTAAAAGAATTACACCGGAAGAGGCAGGTGTTTCCAGCAAACAGGTAAAAAAATGTCTGGAAAAACTTATGCATGAAAATACTCATATGCATGGTTTTATGGCAGCACGACATGGAAAAGTGTTTGCAGAGTGTTGGTGGGCTCCGTACAACTCTGAGATGGTTCATAGTAACCATTCTTTTGGAAAGAGTTATACGGCGACAGCAATAGGAATCGCAGTGACAGAAAAAAAACTATCGCTGGATGAAAAAATGACAGATATTTTCAAAGAGGAGATAGAAAAAGCCAAAATAGAAGTACCGGAACTGACAAAAAAAATAACTATGAGACATGTTTTGACTATGACAAATGGACATGAAAAACATCCTTCCATGGAAGGGGACTGGATTAGCAATTATTTTTCGGAACCGATGCAGTATGAACCAGGTACGAGATTTATGTACAATTCGTCAGGTGCGTGTATGCTGGCTGCTGTTATTAAGAAGAAAACAGGGGAAAATCTGAAAGAATATCTTACCCCAAGATTATTTGACAAAATAGGAATTGATGCCAAACGATTTGTATGGTTGAAGTGGCCGAATGGAATTGATGCGGAACCAGGTACTTTTGCAACAACAGAGGATAATTTGCGCCTGACACTTCTTTATTTGAATGGAGGAAGATTTAATGGTGAACAGATTGTTGCAGAGGAATTTATCCGTGAAGCACTTTCTGTGCAGATAGAGAATGATTATGCTCCGGAACAGAAAGATGGAAGATGTGGTTATGGTTACCAACTTTGGGCATGTAGTATACCGGGAGTATATCGTTTTGATGGTGGTCAGGGACAGTATGGTATTATCTGGCCAGAAAAAGAACTTTGTATTGCATTGCATGAAGGGGGAATCATGCCGTATGGACCTCAGCAGACGTTAGATGTTCTCTATGACGAGTTATTAAGTCAATTGGAGGATGAACCTCTGTTAGAAGATAAAGCATCTTACGAAGAATTGCTGACGTTTGAAAAAAGCAGAAAAGTGGAAAAAGACAAACCAAATATATTGCTACCGGAAGTTAATTTTGATGGAAAATATAAAGTGATTTCGGGAAATGCAGATCCGTGGATTGGAATGGCACCTCCAGGTGCATATGATTTATTTGCTGTCTATAGAGATCCCTCTAAAAAAGCGGAGATGACGGATTTCGTTCTTGAGATTAAAAAGAATAAATGTATATTCAAAGTCAGTGATTATGCAGTCTTTCAAGCTACAATGGATGGTGAATGGATTGTTCGCAAAACAGATAATGTATTTCCGGAACTGAATAAATACTGTGCAACAGCAAGATTTGTAAAACCTTATATCCTGGAATTAAAGATTCATTGGGTAAACAGCTGGACGGAGACAAAAATGCGTTTCGAATACCAAAAAGGCATTATGAAAATAACTTCTATGAAAATAAGATTGAACGAGGAAGATAACTGGCTTGTTTATCATGGAGAAGCAGTGAAAGTCGAGGAAAAATAATATGGGAATATTACGGTTTAATTATCGGTCAGAAATATTAAGTTTACATACCAATATAACAGTGACACTTCCCACAGAGGAGCTGACATATTATCCTCTGACGGATAAAAAACGGGAAGAAGGGGTAGCGGCAAGAAGAAAATGGGAGTACAGGGATGGAATGAAATTCCAGACGATTTATCTTCTTCATGGCGGAGGGGATGATGATACTTGTATTGTCAGAAAATCAAATATAGAACGATATGCCGAAGAAAACTGTGTTATGACTGTGACTGCACAGGTCAATGACAGTTTTTTTATGGACACACAGTATGGGTATAAGTATTTCACTTTTATGACTGAAGAATTGCCAAAAATAATTCAAATACTGTTACCTTCTTCGCCAAGGAGAGAAGATAATTTTACGGTAGGTATGGCAATGGGAGGAAATGGATCGCTGGCACTTGGACTAAAAAGACCGGATTTATATGCTGCATGTGTTGATTTGTCAGGTGGAATCGGATGCAGTGTAGATACAGATGCTTTTATAGAAGAAGTTCGGACGTTAAAAATGAGAAGAATGCAAAGCGCTTTTGGAAATCCTGATAAATTAAGAGATAGTGAATATGATCTGGGAGGTTATGTGAGAAGAGCTTTACAGGATGGTACAAGGCTGCCGGAACTTTTTCTTGCAGTTGGAGAAAATGATTTTATCAGAGATGTAGTACGAAAAGATAGAGATGCACTTATTGCATATGGCATTCCGGTTCATTATGAGGAAGTAGAAGGATATACACATGACTGGAATTTTTGGGATCCTTATTTACGAAAAGCACTTATGGAGTGGCTTCCGTTAAAACGAGAACCTATTTATTGAAATCATTAAGAATGGGAGAAAAGATATGGGAAAATTGACAAGAATAAATTTGCTTCCGGGTATACCGGATGATGATAACAGAGACTACTTGCCGGAATCTTTGAAAGACAGCAATGTTGTTGTAAATGAAAATGGAAATAATTCTCAGGTTTATCCGAAAGGGCTGGAAGAAAAAAAGGAGGCATTGGTTGATGATTTTATTGATACATGGTATCAGTATGTGCCGGATTCCTATGATCCTTCAAAAAAGACACCCATTGTATTTTCTATGCATGGAGGATTGATGACTGGATGGGGGCAGGCAGTATACACATCATGGACACATATCGCAGATCGGGAAGGTTTCATATGCGTATTTCCAAACGCACAATTAAGAAGGTTTTGGACGATTGAATGTGAAGAAAAGTTGTATGAGGAGTTGTCAGCTCCGAATCCGGAAGGGATTTATATGAACCCTGTTCCGTCTATTGAAGAAAATCATGATGCACTGGTTGTGTTTGCGTTGATTGAAAAGCTGAAAAAAGAATACAACATTGATGAAGAACGTATCTATATGCAGGGAATGTCGTGCGGCAATGCCATGACTACAATGATGGCGAGACATTTTGGAAATAAATTTGCGGCAATGGGAGGTTCGGCAGGTCCGGGAACAATGGGACTTATGTTTCGGGAGGATGGAACCCCGAATAATGAGGCGGGTCCGCTTCCGGTTCTTCAGACAAGAATGGAAAATGATGGAACTCCTCCGGGAAGTGATGACAGTCCGCTTGATATTGTAGTAGGGAACAGAGAGTACTGGCTTCTGGTAAATGAATGTGAGGAGTTACCGGTTATTAAAATTGACGGAGAAAATAATTATGCTTTTTATAAAGGAAAGAAAGCGGATTACATATTTCGAGATGTAAAAAACAGAGATCATGGACAGACATTTGATGACGCAGAAGTTTGCTGGGATTATCTGTTTTCAGGTACGAGAAGAAAAGCAGATGGAATGATAGAATATATGGATACCCTGGAAAAGAGGGAAGGAGATACCGTTAATTTTGCTGCAGAACCTGATAGTGCTTATGTATGGGTAAATAATAAAAAGATACAGCTGACAAGACCTTCTTTTAAATGGAAGAAATTAAAATATCATGGTCTTAATGGAGATGCAATGGTTCGTGGAGAATACATTATGATACCGGTGCAGGATCTTGCGGTAGCTTTTGGAGGAGAATGTATCTGTGAAAATGGAAAAGCGTTTGTCAGAATAAATAATGGGAAAGAACTTCAGTTTGCCAGAGGCTGTATCGGTTGTACAATATATAATCGTGTTTGTTCTATGTTTGTAGAAGCAGTTGAGCGTGAAGAAATTCTCTATATTTCTGCAGAATGGTTTGTGACAGAAGTATGCAGGTTACAGTTTTCAAAATGTGGAGATATGATGTATGCAACGGATCATTTCGGAATTTTGTCAGCACACATGGCAAGGCTCATTCATGACATTTTAAAAAGATAAAATCTGAGAGGGGAATAAGCAATGGAAAACAGAATTATGTTACGACCAGGTATCTGTGATGTGGATAATCGACATTATTTGCCGGAAGAACTGACAGATGGAAAAACAACAGTAAATGAAAATGGAAATAATTCACAGGTATATCCTGAAAGACTAAAAGAATACAAAGAAGTATTGGTAGATGGAATAGAAGATACATGGTACGAATATGTTCCAGAGTCATACAATCCAGAAAAGAAGACACCGCTTGTATTATCTATGCACGGGGGGCTGATGAATGGATGGGGACAGGCAGTGTATACTTCGTGGACATTGGTTGCGGATAGAGAAGGATTTATTGTTGTATTTCCAAATGCAGCAAAAACGAGAATGTGGATGATGGAATGTGACTGGGACAGAGTTATTGAAACGATTGGTCAAATATCTGGAGATGTTCCATTATTACATAAACCGGAAAAAAATGTTGAAGAATATCACGATGTGAAGAAAACACTCAAGATCATTGAAAAAATGAAGCAAAAATACAACATTGATGCCGGAAGGATTTATATGCAGGGAATGTCGATGGGGAATGCAATGACAAGCCAGTTTGCCAGATATGAAGGAAAGATACTTGCAGGTGCTGCAGGTTCCGGTTGTCCAACAAACTCAAAACTATTATTTGATGAGAATGATGAAGTAATCAATAAGTCTGGTCCGCTTGATATCTGGCAGTCCAGACTTGAACTTGACAAAGTACCGCCTCATTACAGAGAGGGGGATCATGGTACGATTCGTAGAAATGTTGAGTATTGGAACAGGGTAAATGAATGTGATTCTCTTCCTGAAATCAGTATCAGAGATGAATATAATTTTGCATTTTATCATGGAAACAAAGGAAATAATGTACTGATGGATGTAAAAAACAGGGATCATGGACAGACATTTGATGATGCAGAACTTGTTTGGGATTACCTGTTTTCCGGATGTTATAAAGATGAGAACGGAGTACTTTGTCATAAAAAACCAGAAAAAGAAATGCACGCAGATGAAGTGAATATAGCGGTTTCTGCGGGTCAGAGAAAGGCATGGATAAATAATAAAGTGATAGAAATGCCGCAAAGTGCTTTCTTGTGGAATAAAGTAAAATATCATGGACTAAACGGTGATGTTGCGGTACGAGGATCTTTCATCTATGTATCTGTTCGTTTCATTTCAGAAGTTTTCGGTATGGAATGTCACATAAAAGAAAATGGAAGAGTTGTGGAGTTGGAAGGAACACCGAAAATAGGAAAGCTGAAAACGCAGAAAAATTATTGTATTCAATTTGCAGAGGGAAATGTAGCAAGTGTTGTAAATAATCATATTGAAGCAATGTATGTGGAAGCAGTAAAAAAAGAGGATGATTTATGTGTATCTTTAGAGTGGTTTGTCAGAAGATTCTTAAATCTACATATATCGAATTGTGATGGTGTTTTTTATGCTACAGATCATTCGGCTCAGATTTCCTGGCATATGGCAGATCTAATAAAAATGTATCTGGATTAGGAGGATAAAAATGGCTCTGAATCGAATTATTTATTTTTCGAAAATGTTGGATATGGAAATGGGACTGGATGTTATTATCCCAGAGAATAAATGGGGATGCTCGCTGGCAGACAGACCGAAAGATTACAAATATCCGGTATTATGGCTTTTGTGTGGGGGTGGTTTCGATTATACAGATTGGCAAAGATATACAGCTATTGAATTATATGCAGCACAGGCGGGAATAGCAGTTGTCATGCCAGGTGCATATTATTCAGGCTATATGGATACGGTTCATGGAGATTACAAATATTTCACTCAAATTACAGATGAGATGTATCACATGGTCGTAAAACTGTTTCCATTGTCACAAAAGAGAGAAGACAATTTTCTGGCAGGATTTTCGATGGGAGGTTACGGGGCTTTTAAATGGGCTATGCGTTATCCGGAAAAATTTCAGTGTTGTGGTGTGTTTTCAGGACCGATAGGAATCGTACCCCATGAGCCGACACATTATAATGATGATGAAATTGGCTTACGGGAGGACGAAAATGATCCATATCCGGAAGGATTTAAGACGATGATTGCTGCATTTGGTTCTGCAAAGGACAGGAGAAATACACCAGATGATAATTTTTATATGATTGAGCAGCATTTGAAAAATCATACAGATCTTCCAAAGTTTTATGTCTCTACCGGTCAGGAAGATGCAATCGCTGTGGAAAATTATGTACATGCAGAATGGATGCATCAAAAAGGACTGGAGTTTGAAGATATCAGGGATCACGGAAAGCATAACTGGGAGTATTGTAACCGTAAAGTGAAGGAATACATTGACTGGATACCGTTAAAAAATGTATTTAGGATGGAGGAGGAGTAATGGCACATATAGAAATAAATGCATTATCGGTAAAATTGGCAGGAACATTTGAAGCACACGTATTTTTTCCAGAGGCAGATATATTGATGATGGAAAAAGAATTTCCGGTTTTGTGGATGATTCATGAAGATGGAAAAGGAACTTTTGATTTGCTTCGCTATGCAAGCTTGTTCGAGAGAATTGCGAATGAGAAAAAAATGTTTATCATTGCACCAACGGTAAGCCACTCACTTGCGACAAATATGGTTTATGGAACAGAAAATGAAGATTTTCTTGCGAATGAGTGTGTGGAAATTTTTCGCTTTATGTATCCGCTTAGCCGAAAAAAGGAAGATAATTATATTTTTGGAATACATACAGGCGCCTATGGGGCTGTAAAACTTGCAATGAAACATGATGATGTCTATGGAGGATGTTTTGCTGTAAATGGAGAACTGGATATTGTAAAGAGATGTCAGAATATTGAAAATAAAGAAACAGGATTTGTACACCAGTCAGCAGAATCATTAAAGGCCATTTTTGGAAATATAAGTGCAGTACAGGGGAGTGCAGAAGATATTTATACGCTTGCTGAAACATCAGAAGCAAATGTTTTCCTTTTATGTAGCAGTAAGCTAAAAAGTTATGAAGACAATATAAGACTTGCGAATTCCAGTTCGCATATCATATTAAAATCCAGTAATGAAATAGAAGATTGCAGAACTATAGAGACTATGATTGAAAAAGGAATTAATTATTTGACAAATTAAAATAAAGGGGAATGTGAAATGAGTTTACAGGTAAATGATAGATTATATTGGCCGGGCGGAAGAAAAAAAGCATTTACATTGAGCTATGACGATGCAGTGACACAGGATGTACGTCTTCTTGAAATGATGAACCGGTATGGCGTGAAGGGGACGTTCAATATCAACACGGGGCTGCTTGGGCAAAAAAGCTTCCATACCCAGAACGGGA
Organism: Lachnospiraceae bacterium; assembly: GCA_004556655.1. Classification (GTDB taxonomy): domain Bacteria; phylum Bacillota; class Clostridia; order Lachnospirales; family Lachnospiraceae; genus Oliverpabstia. The sequence goes on from SFGF01000089.1 coordinate 11,412, forward strand.
AAGAAGTGACCCATCATAAACTGCAGTATTCACAGATTTTGGATGTCTATAAAGGGCAGGAGATCGCAGTGCA
>SFGF01000090.1 GCA_004556655.1 Lachnospiraceae bacterium
AGATAAGTGAAAATTCTGACATGGCAAAATCCTGGGCAACTTTTTGTTGCTCAGGAACTTATAAATAAAGTTAAATTATAGTGTTGCGGAATTAAGGAATTACTGAAAAATGGCAAAGTTTCTAATTGGAAAGCTGTAGGAGGTTCTGCTTTACAAGGAGCCATTACAGGTGGAGTGGCAGGCTTGACGGGTGGAGCAAGTTTGGTTACTACTGCAGCAGCCACAGGAACTGCCAATGCTGTTGGTGGAGTTGCTAATCGTGCTATACGAGGACAACATTCTACAGCAAGAGACGTATTGACAGACGCTACAGTCGGAACTATTTTTGGAGCAGGGGGAAAAATAATTGGTGCTGGTCTAAGTTCTTTAACTTCATCAGTGTCAAAACAAGCAACATCCAAATTAACTCAATTGGCATCAAAGGTAATTGCCAATATGGGAGCAGGGAAAGGACCCGTTTATGGCACAAAAGTTCATTCCGCATTTGGTAAGATTGCAAATGGTATGAAAATAGGTAAGTATACCATTCGGACAGAAGTATCATATTTGAATGGGAATATTGTCAAGTATGGTACCAAAGGATCTGCTCGTATTGATGCTGGTTTATATAATTCAAAAGGTGAATTAGTACATGTCTTTGATTTGAAAACAGGAGGTGCAAGATTAACACCTCAACAGGTTAAGCACATTCAAACCCAAACTCAAAAACAAGTACCTGTAACGGAAATAAGAGGAAACTAATCCTGATAGATTCAAGAAAAAGGGACGATTAGCATATTATACATTGACTCATAAGACTGGAGCAATTGTATTGGTTGGATTTTATTTAGATAATTCGATTGATCCAAATTCGTTCTTTGTTAACTATTTTGCTCAATGTCTTTATGTACCATTTTGTACCTATAACTTTAGCTTAGGGGACAGAATAGGTTCTTATTGGCAAATAGACAGAATGCCAGATCTTCAAGACAAAATAAATAATTTTGATGTATTCAACGAACTGAATACATTTGAAGACTTTTTGGCAATATTGAAAAAGCATCCGTACTATGGCTCAAAAACAGGACGTGATGTGTATTTTGCTTTTACTAATTATATATTAAAAGATTATGGCAAATCAGAGTATTTCTTAGATAAAATAATCTCATTGAGAAAAAAAGATGATAACTATCTTTTCTCTCACGAAATTGAGAATGCTCGTTTGATAAAAGAATGTATTGAATGTGACGATTACAACAAAGGCATTAGTCTCATCTTACAGTGGCAAGAGCAAACAATCAAAGGAATAGGATTAAAAATAAATGAGTAAAAATGTCATTTTGTTAAAATATTTTATAAAATATCAATTCTGTTTGATTGTAGTTTCCTGATTTAGGTTGACTACTTTAGATGAATATCTTAAAGATAGAAAGAAGGGTCGCATCATTACTCCTAAACAAAGTTTGATACGACCCTTTTTACGACACACATACTTCTAATTCTTTTTATTATATCTTCTTCAGAATATAGCACTTTGACTTTTTACCATTTGGCCCATTACCAAATGAATCCAGTAAAATAACACTTTTATCCTCTCTCACCTTATAGAAAATATTGTCACCGCTCGAAGGATGCACAAGCATCAAGATGTTGCCGTCAAGCACTTGGAAAGTACCACTTAACCTTTTCTGATCGTTCTGCTTTTCTTTGAATGTCTGTATCAACAGGTAGGAAACTCTTGCCATCCTTTTTCGATTAAGTCTCACAATCTACACTTTATCAGCTTTTGGCTTTCTTGCCAATGGTTATTATTCAATAATGGCTCTTTTTCTAACGATATGCTGTTTTTACCAAGAATTTACATAAAAGTTGTTATAATATATGTCTTATACGTGAAAAAGTTGTCACCTTTAGGATGGTTAAACTAAATTTGTTACTATCTATTTTTCTTATCACTAAATGAGTTACGCATTTTTATTTTTATCACTATATGGGTTGTCAGCGGATACCCATTATACCTAACTAGGTTACTCTTTTTAAGGAGCTATCCCTAGAAAGGTTACGGTGATGATATTCTTTCAAATGCAAAGATACACATTTTCAACTAATTAGAAGAATTTTCCCAAGGATTTTTCCACATTTTCTGCTGTGGCCCCACTTGAGTATGTGCAACTGATGGTGTTTGATTACCGATACTCATATGCGGTCTTTCGTCGTTATAAAACGCAATAATCCTGGTCAGTTCCTTCTTACATACTTTACGAGTAGGAATTGTCATTCTATAAAGCCATTCTGTTTTTAAAATGCCGTTTGCACGTTCTGCTATAGCATTCTCCAAAGGATCTCCTGTTTGAGTCATACTTATTTGTGAGCCATGACTTTTTAGGATAGATACATAATTCTGACTGCAATACTGGCTTCCTTTGTCAGAGTGATGAATGAGTCCTTTTGCAGTTTCTTCATCAATGCTTTTATATGCCATTTTAAGCGCTTCTAATGGATATACAGTTTCTAATGTTGGACCAAGCCCATCCAACGATTTTATGGGAATACAGGTCTGTTATAAGCGAGAGATAGCACACACCTTCATTGGTTTCAACATAGGTGATGTCACTTGCCCAAATCTGGTTCGGATGGGTAGGAACTACTCCCTTAATCAGGTTTGGGTATTTGCGATAATTATGGTCGGAATCTGTTGTCTTATAGCGCCTACGGCGCTTTATACGTACCATGAGTCCATGCTTACGCAGCATCTCAATAAATGCGTCACGACCAGGGAAGCAGCCAGTATCCTCAAACATCTGTTTCAATATGGCATGCAACTTTGCAGCTCCTAAGCCAGGATTCGACTTACGATACTCACGTGCCTTTTCAATGATGATAGACTCAATGGCCTCTTCAGCAAAGCCGTCAGAGACATTGCGCTTATTATATGCTTGCCGGGTGAAACCAAACAGCCCGCATAGAGTGCCTAAACCTTGGCTCTGGCACTCTGTGCGGAGCAAGCTTACTGTTTGGTACCAGATTTTTTCTCACAGAAATATTGATATACTTTCTATAATCAATAGCAGTGACTTCCAATATCTTTGGAAATGCACTTGTGATCGTATTATTGAAATTAAAGATAATCCATTAAGATATAATATGTATGTGACAAATAATCTAAGAGAAGTTAGTAACGGTTTTTTCTCAATAATTTCATAATATGCTAAAAAGATTTCCTTTTATCAAACAAGAAGATTCCATGCTATGTGGAGTTGCATGCCTCCAAATGATATGTTCTTACTATGGAGAGCATTATTCTCGCGGCCTCATATCAGGCTTCTGTCATGCTACAACAGAAGGAGTCTCTTTGCTTGGTATTTGTGAGGCTGCGACATTCTTAGGCTTCAAGTGTCAACCAATCAAGGCGACTATAAATTGTCTAAACTCAATAACATCTCCATGCATATTGCATTGGAATCAAAATCATTTTGTGGTTTTATACAAAGTAAAGAGCCATAAGAAGTTTTATGTTGCTGATCCCAGTAAAGGATTGATATGTTTTTCATCAGAAGATTTCAAAAAGCACTGGATTAGCGCAGTATCTAATGGAGAAGAGAAAGGTGTTGTGTTGTTTCTTGAACCCACAGAAACTTTTGGTAAAATAAATGCAGTTAATGAACAAGATAAAAGACGTTCATTCCATTTTTTGGCAGGCTATTTACTACAGTATAGAAAATATTTTATCCAAATTGTTTTAGGCCTGCTGTTGGGTTGTCTGCTTCAGCTAATCATGCCTTTTTTGACTCAGGCAATCGTTGATATTGGCATCAAACATAATGATATAGGATTCATTTGGCTTGTTCTATTGGGAGAACTGATGATTGTTACCGGGCGTACAGCAACGGATTTTATACGCAGGTGGCTGCTGCTTCATATATCTATGCGGATAAACATTTCGTTGGTAAGTGATTTCTTTATTAAATTGTTGAAGTTGCCGATGTCGTTCTTCGACACGAAACTGATGGGCGATTTGTTACAACGAATCGGAGACCATTCTCGTGTGCAGAATTTCCTTACCGGACAGGTCTTGAATGTGGTTTTCACATTCCTAAGTTTCATCATATTTGGTGTTGTCCTGTTCATTTACAACATGATAATTTTCTGCGTATTTGTTACCGGAAGCATTATTTACGGATTATGGATATCCTTATTCCTACGGCGTCGTAAGGTGCTTGATTATGAGTTATTCGAGCAACAGGCGATTAACCAAAACAAAACATACCAGTTTATCACGTCGATGCAGGAGATAAAGCTGCAAGACTGTGAGCAGCGCAGGCGATGGGAATGGGAAGACACACAGGCCGACTTGTTTAAGGTTCAAATGAAGTCATTGAAGTTACAACAAACCCAAGAGGCCGGTTCCATATTCATCAATGAGGTCAAGAACATATTGATAACAGTTTTTGCTGCGACTGCTGTGATAAACGGTCAGATTACACTTGGCGCGATGCTTGCCATCCAGTATATTGTGGGGCAGCTCAACTCCCCGATTGAGCAATTTATGGCATTCATCTATTCTTTGCAGGATGTGAAAATCTCCCTTGAACGAATCAACGAGATTCATGAAGGTAAGAACGAGGAATCCAAAGAGAATCAGGCAAAAGCATTTGATTCTGAAAAGTCAATCAGAATTGAGGGTATAGATTTCAAATACGATCCCCATGCTTTGAAGAAGACGCTTGAGGATGTTTCATTTAACATACCATCTGGAAAAGTGACTGCTATTGTCGGAGCTTCGGGAAGTGGAAAAACCACCCTGATTAAACTTATGCTTGGTTATTATCGGGTTATGTCCGGATCAATCTCTATAGCAGGACGAAACATCAATGAATACAACCTCAAGTGGTGGCGTCGCCATTGTGGAGTGGTCATGCAGGACGGAGTGATATTCTCCGAGTCCATAGCCCGGAATATCGCTGTCGATGACGGAGAAGTGGATGTGGAGAGTTTGGAACAGGCCGCACGGATAGCCAACATACATGATTATGTAATGTCGCTCCCATTGAAATACAACACTCTTATCGGGCGTGACGGAGTCGGACTGAGCCAAGGACAGAAGCAACGCATACTTATAGCTCGCGCAGTCTATAAGAACCCTGATTTCATCTTTTTAGATGAAGCGACCAATGCTCTTGATGCCCAAAACGAAAGGGCAATAGTTGAGAACCTTGACGAGTTCTATAAAGGTCGTACCGTGGTCGTGGTAGCGCACAGACTATCCACTGTAAAAAACGCAGACCAAATCATAGTTGTAGATGGTGGAAAGATAGTTGAAGTTGGTAATCACACTTCTCTCATTAAGAAAAAGGGTGTATATTATAATTTAGTTAAAAACCAGTTGGAATTAGGAAGTTAGTCAAAAGAGCCAATTGGTAGTAAATCACCATTGGCAGATAATCAACATAATTATTAACATTTCAAAAACAAAAAAGAATGAAAAAAAATCTTTTCGCGTTCGTAGAACGTAATGATTCCAACAAACAGTTTGAGAATCATCTGAGTGCTTCAGTAATGGCACAAATCTTTGGAGGTGGCAATCAAGCAAATGCTGTCACCAAGTTAGAGGACAAAGTGCAATATTGCAATCCTTGGTCGGATTGTGATGCGTGGAACTGTGCGCCTGATTGCCAATGTAAAAATAATCTGGCATAACTAACTATGGAGAGGGGACTCTTCTTGGAATTGTTCCCCTCTCCTTAAAAAAATTATTCTATGTATTGGTCTAAATATAACATGGTATTAGAATCTTCATACGGAAGATTTATTTATAACACTTATACGAACAACCTGATGAAAATGGAGGCATCACTTATATCTTGTATAGACAAAATTATGGGTGGTGACTTTTCTGATTTATCAGAGGATGAAATATTAGTGCTTAAGAAGAATATGATATTAGTGGATGATGATACTAATATTTATCGTTCCATTAAATTACAACGCTCACTGTCCCGTTTAGATACCAGTTACCTGACATTGACCATAGCACCGACAACAGCATGCAATTTCAAATGCGTTTATTGCTATGAATCGGGTATTGCGCCGTCGTCTGCAAAAGCTCAATCCGATTTGCTCGAAGACACGATGTCATTTGTTAAATTATTCAAGAACACAAAGTATTTGCGTGTTACATGGTATGGTGGAGAACCTCTGCTTCAATTTGAGTATATTGAGAATTTATCGCACAGGCTAATGGAAATGTTTGACAACTATAACGCCCACATGATAACAAATGCCTATCTATTAGATAAGACGAAATCCGAGAAATTGAAAGAATTGAAAATTACTGCCATTCAAGTAACGATTGACGGTTTGGAGGAAGTTCATAATAAACGCAGACCTCATAAACAGAACAATGACAGTTTTCAAAGAATTGTGCATAATCTTGACGATTTATTTTCTATATATCCTGAGATTTCTATTGGATTTAGAGTTAATGTTGACAAGTCTAATCAATCTGAATACTCTCGTATATACAGTTTTCTCAAGGAGAGATACGGCAAATACAACATCAACATCCATCCTGGATACGTCACAGATGACTTCTCTGCAGAACCAAAAAACTGTTGTTTTGAAGCGGACGAAGTAAATAAGTTCGTTTTAGAACAATATGACAATCATAACATTCCGATTTCATTATATCCCCATCCTCTGTTTGGAGAATGTAGCGCACGTCATATTACAAGTTTTGTCATTGGTCCAGAAGGAGAACTTTATAAATGCTGGAATGATATTGGCATCAAGGAGAAAACAATAGGGACAGTTAAAGAAGTTTCGTTGTCTAATGAGCTGCTATTGAAATATTTATTGGAAAACGACCCTCTCTCAGATACCAATTGTGAGAACTGTTCTTGTTTCCCTATATGCGAAGGAGGATGTCCATATAAAAGAATATACCAAAAAGATGGTCAAGAAAATTTTTGCAAAGCAAAAAGAAAAGGCATTATTGACAAGCTCAAAAGGCATATTGATTTTAAGTATAAAAATAACAAAATAATTCAAGAGATGAAAGCATTATTCGTCATCATTATGGGATTATGCCTAAATGTATCGTATGCGCAGGAACCTGATACTACAAAAACTTTGATTCAAGCCAAGGAACTTGATGAAGTGGTTGTCAAGGCATCTTATCTTACCCGCGAGAGTGACCATATTCTCGCAATTCCAACAAAAGAGCAGCGTAAACATGCTGTGACCGGTTATGACCTGTTGAACAATCTCATGATTCCAGGAGTGTCCGTTGAGCGTTCGACTGGAAGTGTAACAACCCCTGCCGGGGCTGCAACTCTCTACATTGATGGACGTGAAGTAGATTTTCGAGAGGTACAGTCATTGAGGCCGAAGGATATTGCTCGTGTGGAATATTTCGATGTACCGACAGGTAAATACGCCAAAGACGCATACGCTATAAATATTGTCATGAAACCACTCAACAATGGTGGCTACACACAGCTCGATGCGTTTCAGGGGGTTGGATATCTTAATGGTGATTATAATTTGATTTCAAAATTTGTCACAGGAACCAAAAGCCTAAATCTTTGGGCAGGATATTCTTTGGAAAATCCCAAATCATCAACGAACGAAAAAGAGGTCTTTAGATTTCCAGATTATCAGTTGAATAGACAACAATATTACAACAATGCCAGGAACAAGCAGACAGAAGAATATGTGCAGGCATCAATAAGTAACCGGGGGAAAAAATATCTCTGGATGCTTCGAGGTGGTATGGCATGGAATGATATAAGAAACAATGTCAATAATGGAATAATGGACTATTGGAAAACAGATGCACCTGTCAAGGACGGTAGTATTTTGAACCTTGATAGTCGAAACAAAACTTATCGTCCGAGTGTCTATTTCTACGGATTACACACATTTTCCAACACAAAGTCGTTGGATTATGTATTTGATGGATATTATTCTCGGAACGACTATAACCGTTTCCATAATGAGGATGATGCGTCATTTCATTCACTTGTCAAAGAAGATTATTATTACGTCAAAGCGAATGCTAACTATTCAATGACGTTCAGTCATAGGAACAGATTAGCATTCAGCTTATTCGAGTTCATGAGAATCAGTGATTCAGAGTACACCGGGACTTCAACATATAATCAAAATTTGCGTTCATCGGAAACTATCCTTTTTGCTGACTATTCCCAGCGTTTTGGAAGATTCTTCTTTGATATCAACCCAGGACTATCATTCCTTACATATCGTTTAAGGGGGATGGAGTCGATCAATCATCTTACCCCGAGACTTCAGGCAAGAGCTACATATAAGATAGATAAAGTACAGCAACTTCAATTTACATTCGCTCTGGGAAATACTTATCCGAGGATAAATACTATAAACAATGTCGAACAACAGATAGACCCTATTATCATTCTCAAAGGTAACCCGGATATGGATAATTCAATTCTTTTGAATCCACGATTAAGCCATACATTGAATCTTAACAAATTCGCTTTACAAACAGGAGTGTCTTACTTCTACCAGAATCATTCAATTATTTCAGATTACTACATACGGGACGGACACCTCATTAGCACTTTTAGGGATGACTGTATCTATCATCGCCCCAGTGCTGATATATCTATGACCTATAAACCTTCCGGTTCTCTCAATATGAAATTATCCGGTCAATGGATTGAACATTTGGTGCGGGGAGGGGCTGAACATCGTAGCTTGTCCTCGATATTAGGATCTGCCATGGTAAACTACTATATTCAGGACTTTGCTTTCGGTGTATCTTTGGTGACACCATCCCGGGATTTAATAGACAGTCAGATTCGTAGAAAGACTTTTTGGCAGTATCAACTGTCGGCAATGTGGAACCATGGGAATTGGGCTATTGAGGCTAATGCAAACAACTTATTCATGATGAAGAATAATATTGTGGATGAGTTGTCATCTTCATATTATTCCTTCAAGCAAACAAATCAAAGTCGCAGTTACAACCAGTACGCAACTTTGAAAATCGTTTATAGTTTTGATTACGGCAAGAAAACATCTAAAACACCTGATTATGAACATAAAAATAGTGAAAGTGCAATCTTAAAATAAATTACAATGAAAAAAGGAACAGAAATTGAATTACGTTCAGAGAAGGTTCGCAATCTTTTAGGCGAAATACCGCCAGCTCTTGTACGATGGGGAACGGTAATAATCGTTGCCATATTTTTGGTGCTATTATTAGTAGTATGCTTCATGCCTTATCCTTATTCACAAGGAGAAAGCATTTTGCAACATATTTTATTGATGTAATTTTGCATCTTATGCAATATAATCCGGATTTATCGCCTAACCCAGTTGTAGGTGATGAATCCGGGATTATTAAGTTGTCTATATTTGTAGGTTATTATTTCTATCTTTTAGAGCTTGCATTTGCAAATCTCAAGTATATAAAATATGAAATCCGTTCACTGCTGTCCCGTTAAGGTCAGAAGATTTTAAAATAATTAGCTAATATTCAACGTTTTACGAGCAATATTTTGTGTATTCGATTTGATTTTGTATTTTTGCACTTGTTAATAAATGACGTGTGCAATGAACAAAGGTAAAACCATATTCTCTCAGATAATGTCACTGATTCCAGAACGTGATTTCAAGGCATGTGTTGACCGCTATAAGGGAAACTATCGATCAAGGAACTTCTCTTGTAAAGATCAGTTCTTAGTCATGAGCTATGCCCAATTAACAGGCCGTGACAGTCTTCGGGATATAGAAAATTGCCTGTCTGCACTATCCAGTAAGCTATATCATTGCGGTATTAGTTATGCTGTACCTCGTAACACATTGGCTAAGGCAAACGAGAAACGAGACTGGCGTATCTATAAAGATTTTGCTGATACTCTATTAAAAAAAGTACGTCCACTTTATGCTCAGGACAACTTCCGATTAGACCTCGATAATATGGTGTATGCTTTTGATAGCAGTACCATTAGTCTATGTCTCAAATTATGTCCATGGGCTAAATTCCGCAAGAACAAGGGTGGTATAAAAATGCATACTCTTGTAGATTTGAGAGGCAATCTGCCAATCTCCGTATATTTGACTCCTGCATCAGTAAATGACATGAAGGCTCTTGATAATTTATATATAGAACCCGGAGCTATCTACCTGATGGACAAGGGACATGTGGATTTCAACAGACTTTTTAAATTAATAAATAAGAAGAACGCATTCTTTGTTACCAGGGCAAAAGACAACATGATTTTTGAGGTTATGTCGAATGCCCAAGTCGACAAAAGCACAGGCGTAATTTCTGATGAGCATATCAAACTCACAGGACAACGAACATCCAAATGGTATCCAGAAGAAATCAGAATGGTTACGTATGAAGATTATGCAACTAACAACGTGTATAGGTTTCTCACAAACAACATGGAATATGAAGCTCTAACCATATCTGAATTATATAGAGAAAGATGGAATGTTGAGCTTTTCTTTTATGTGAAGCATATCGTTATGAGAAGTGAGTCAACCTGCCAATAAGTTAATTCGTTTATTTCTTGCATTTTCTTCACAATACTTGTCATAAATACTTCTCATAATATTATATTATAGGTGAAAGGCATAAGCCCTAACTTTAAATATAATTGTTATGAATGAAGTACAAATTCAGGTACTGATTGACCGATGCATCAAGTACTTTCGTGACAACTGTTACACGGAGAACCGAATCTCCAAGTATAGGAGTCTGTGGCGTACGGGTATTGTCCGTTACATGTCAGAGCATGACATTGAGTTGTATTCATCTTCTGTCGGGAGTGATTTTACAGCTACATGCCATTTTGGAGGCACTGTACGTCACCAGGAAAGAGAAAAGATCCGGAGTGTACAAGCCTTGGATGACATGCTTACGCTCGGATTCATCCGCAAGCGTTGTTTCACTCCTGTTCATCATGCACTTTACGGAGAGATAGGACAGGAGATGGAAAAGTTGATTGCCCACTTGTCAAACCTGCGTAGAAGCCAGAGTACGATAAAGGATTATCGTCTGTATCTGAGCGAGTTTCTTGCTTATCTCGATGCGTCTGGAGTCTCCAAAATGCATGAGATTGCAGACATACACATCCTGTCGTTTGTCTCCTCGCATCCCACGAACAAGGTCAATATCGTATCTGCCTTACGTGTTCTGTTCCGCTTTTGGAAGGAAGAACACATCGTGAATGGACGTTTCGATGATCTGTTTGAAACCTACAAACTTCACTAGAAAGAGCGTATCCCGTCATTCTATACGGCTGAAGAGGTTATGATTGTGGAGAACTCTGTCTCACGAAGCAGTGGCGTAGGCAAGCGGAACTATGCGATGGTACTGCTGGCATCACGTCTTGGATTGAGAGCATCGGATATTGCCGGACTCCAGTTTTCAAACATTGACTGGGACAGGGATACGATAACCCTTGTCATGCAGAAAACAGGCAAGGCGATAGAGCTTCCTCTGCTTGCGGATGTAGGCAATGCCATCATTGATTACCTCCAGAACGGAAGGTCTCGGTCTGCACTACAGAGTGTATTCCTATCCGGCAGAGCCCCGTATGTGGCTGCAACCAAGTCAATGGTATGTTCTGCCATCAACGCCAGAATCTGCAAGTCAGGCATAGATGTTACAGCCAAGCACCACGGTCCTCACTCTCTCCGCCACTCATTGGCAAGCGCCATGCTTGAAAATGGGACGATGATGCCGGTGATATCCGAATCACTGGGACACCGCAGTACGGAAACAACGCTCACTTATCTCAAGATAGATATCATGTCCTTGCGGAAGTGTGCGCTGCCAGTGCCATCTGTGCCAGAGAATTTCTATATGCAGAGAGGAGGTGCGTTCTATGGCTGAGCAATTCATTTACAGCAGTGTGCTTGCACCCCATATGAGGCATCTGCTTGACATCAAGGCATCGGCCGGTCTCAGCGTCCTGCGTACAAAGTGGATACTCAAGGAGATTGATGACTTTGCCAATGCGGAACATCTCGAAGATGCTCATATTACAGAGTCCTTTTTCAAGCGATGGAGAGCGACACGGACAGCAGATT
>SFGF01000091.1 GCA_004556655.1 Lachnospiraceae bacterium
CAAAGTAACATAGAAGATGTATAGAAGCTCCACTCCATGAGAGAATTATCTCATGAAAAAAGAAAACTGTCTAAACGGTGGGTTATTCATCGCTTACAGTGATTCGTCCAGCTTATTTGTGTCACCAGTGGTGACACAGTTGGATTGTCTTTATACAGTTCATAAAACTGTTTCATTCTATATAAACCTCGCCGGTTAAATCCTTTAATTCCCGGAAACACATCCCGTATTTCTTTTGCAATTGCATCTATATATTTATCTCCAAATGCAGCATTTTTAGATTCAACGCTTAAATACTCTCCGACTAACCAATACATACGGATAAGCTCTTCATTTACTTTTCTCAAAGCATTTTTTCTTGAACCTTCGATAATTTCAATTAACTTTCCAGCCAGAATAACTTCATTATCCATTATAGCATCCCCCTTTATAAGAATTTTGTGTCTCCACTGGTGACACAAATTAACATACTACTATTTCCTGTATACATTCCATGATACACCCTTTTACTTTTACATACTATACGATTTATGTCTTCAATATCTGACTTTACCAGCCGTTTTCTTATATGGTATTTTTCAGTGATATCATAGTCTAATCCTTCATAATAAGTCCTAAATCTTTAATCAAAGGTTTCATTCGTTCTATCATTCTCACACTTGTAATAGCATAATTCATTACTTCTTTTTGCCTTTTTGTTAACTGATAACTACCAATCATTCTTTCTAATACTTCTATATATCCGTATTGCAATTCTTCTTCATCATACAAAAATTCACTTGATACTATTGTATCATCTGTAATTTTTAATTTCTTATTTTTTCTAGGAATAGTATTATTAACTTCAAATAGTTTATTTTCGTATTTTTTATCAGAATACATAAATACCCTATTGGCAAATGTTTTCTTTATTTCATTTTCTTTATTGTATTTCAATATCGTTGTTATATAGTTTTTAAGAGCCGTAGCATCAGTATCGTTAGCAAAGAACGAACAAATGGAAACCGTCGAACGCCATGTACGTATATATTTCCCATCAACAGAATATTCATCTATCGGCTTTTCTTTACCCTTTGCACCTCTTTTTTTTGAAGTTCCATAATTTGCGTTTTCTATCTCTGTAGCCCATTCCAAATTATCTACACATGGATTCATCTTATTCTCATCTTTATGATTAACTATAGGTTTATTATCAGGATTTGGGATAAACTGTCTTGCAACTAAGATATGAGCCTGCCTATAATATATTTTTCTATCTATATACAAAGTATAAACTAAATAGCCAGCATTTTTAATTTGAGGTTTTAAAATATTTTTGGTTCTCTTATTTCTTATCTGTCCCATCTTATTAATTTCATATGGTCCATTAGGGAATTCTTCTATTTGATACCATTTATTATAATAATCCTTATTCATTATGTATACTACCTTTATTCTGTAATAAAATCCATGACTTTTCCATTTTGTTTATACATTCATCGGTCGGCTACATATCCAATAATCTGCAATACCTTTATTGCTTCATCAGTTTCCACCAATATATCCATGCATAGCCTCTCCCAAAAAGGAAATTTCCGCACTATTCCAAAAGCTATAATAATTACCAATTTGTCTTTTTCTTATTGTATCACACTCTCATTCCTAACTCCATTCTAATATCCACAAACAACACTTCCTCAACATTCCATATTGATTATTCGCTAATTCTTTTTGTTTGAAATTATATCCTGCAAATAATACTTAATCCGTCATTTCCATCTTCTCACAACTCCATTCCTTTGTTTTTAGTTCTATTTTTCTTCTGTTGCATATTGTACTCCTGGCTTCTTTCTCTGCCCCATTGCAACCTATCGCTCATTTTTCTCGGCATCTGCTCTTTCCGTTTTTGTTCTTCCAGTGCTTTTTCCCTCTGAATATCATGCCAGATTGCCGACTCTATAGTATCCCTCCCAAATATCCGCAGTGCTCTATTATATTTATCTGATATTACTTCCCGCTTATCTACATCATCACACAACTGATTGCACAGATCCGCTACCTTATCAGCATCCTTTTCTAAATCATCATAATCTTTCTTCAATTGCTGATATTTATCTCTCCATTTTTCTCCCTCTCTAGAAAGTTCTATCACCTTTGCAGCTAATCCTGCAATATAATTCTTCATTTTAGCAAACAGAGGTTTAATCTTTTTATTGCGATATGTAGACGCCAGTTCCAGTGCCCCGGCTTCAGGCAACACTAATTTAATTTGCCCAGAATTCTTTATTTCCTTATCAATACTATTTATGATTGGCTGCAACTGATTCCGTTGCTTCTCCATATACTTGAGTTCTTTTTCCGCCTGTTCTTTGCTTTCCCTGACTTGATCCCTGGCTTTTTCTGCATCAGCTTTTTCCTGATTAAGCGCCTTTATATCTGATTCTGTCGCTTCTACATCTGCTGTCAAATTTTCTATTTTCTGCTCCAACTCCTTTACTTCTTTTGCACGTTCCTTCTTCTTAAAATTATACACATTCAGATGTTCTTCATGAGTTCCTTTCTGCTCCCACTCGATTTCATACCGCTCCATAATCTCTGCCAGAACTTCTTTTTCATGATTAATCCATTGATTCAATTCTGTATCATGCTTGGCACCACCTTGAAATCCAAGACTTTTCAATGCCTATTTCAACGAAACTCTTGTATCCATTCCTTTTCCCTTCCACCCGGTCACATAAGGTACAAAATCAATATGTAGATGTGGGGTAGCTTCGTCCTGATGCAGATAGCAGCAAAATACTCGGAGTGTTGGATTTCGTTCCTGAAAATCCTGCATATATTCATTCAATACTTTCACCGCAAGATCTCCCTCTGGTGTACCGGCAGCCATGTCTTTATTATTCCCAATCTGGAAAATTACTTCATGGAACAACTTCTCCTGCTTTCCATGCTGGATCTTATCATAATAATTCGTAATCTTCCGGTCATTTCTTTTCCCGACATTATATCGTTCTACCGATTCATCAAACAGTTCTTTGTAAACATCCTTTAGGTTTTCATCCCGGTAACAGATGTTCAGATATACTCTGTTCGGATTAACATTTTCTGCAATAAAATCCCTTCTGTTATGAGCAAGAGAACCTGCTCCTGTCATACCGCTGATCGTTCTTTTCATCATCCTATTTTTTCACCTCGCATTCTCTAAATAGTGCCGGATACGGCACATGAATTGTATTCGTGTCCGTTAGGGTGGTTTTGTTACTTTTGTCAAAAGTAACGCAAAAGCACTTTCGACAGCCGTACCGTCCATCAAAAGTACCCTTGCGCCCTGCCGGGGTATTCCTCCCTGCGGTCGGTGTACTTCCGTCTTCACATCTGCAACTTTTCCTTGTCTGCCATTTATACAGGAGCGTGCCACGCCCCTGTCATATAGCATTCAAAGAAGAATTACCATCGAAAGTCAGCTTGTATTCCCCGCCTGTCCAGATACTCCTGTCGGGCTTTTTCCCGTTCTTCCTCTGATGGAGCTGTTTTTGATTTTGTATATAATTCACGCTCTACCATAGCGTTCATTTTTTGTTCCAAGCCTTTTTTCACATCATCAGCACAACTATCATCATCAAGCAGATGATATCGGAGCAGTTTCATAAATAATTCCTGTGGTATTTGTACGTTTTTCATTCATAGCTCCTTTCAAGATAGCAAGATTCCCTGTTCTTAAAGAGATGGTAATCTTGCCATCTTCCCAATACTATTCAGGCAACATCCAGAACCACTGGTTGCCAATCTTCACAGAATCAATTTCCAATTCCTTAATTCCTTTTTCGCATTCCACAGTGTTTTCTTTTTAATTCCCCTGCTTTCCGCCTC
This sequence comes from Lachnospiraceae bacterium, assembly GCA_004556655.1. Lineage (GTDB taxonomy): Bacteria > Bacillota > Clostridia > Lachnospirales > Lachnospiraceae > Oliverpabstia. The sequence continues at coordinate 3,850 of SFGF01000091.1, forward strand.
TTCTGCCACCTTTGTCTGGGCTACAGAACCAGATGCCAGAACTTCTTGCAGAAATTCCTTTGCTGCATGAATTTTCTGCCCCCGGTTGTCTCCGCTTAACAAATCATCTGCACTGATGTCATATTCCCCAATCCATTCAAATCCAGTATCTTTGTCTAAACGAAATGCAATGGATTTTCCTTCCGGTGCAAGGGAACTTTTTACATGACACACCACACGGATTTCTGGTTCATCCTTGATCCTTCCGACAATCAGTACGCTTCTGGCTGCTGCTTGAAAATCAATAGAGCCAAGTCCACGGTATGACGATTTCCCATTACTGTTTTTGTTCATGTGACCGATTAAAATAATCGCACAATGATATTTTTCAGCAAGCACAGCCACACGCTTCATCAAGGGGCGGATTTCATTTGCCCTGTGCATATCTACATCAGTCCCCAGAAAACCCTGTAGCGGGTCTAAAACTACAAGGCGTGCTTTTGTCTGTATGATGGCTTCTTCTAATCTGGCATCCATCATAGTCAACGCCTGATCGTCATCATCAATCACCATCACTCTGGAACAGTCTGCACCTGCAGAAAGAAGTCGGGGCTTAATGGTATCTCCCAATCCATCCTCTGCAGTCTGATAAATCACATTTACCGGCTCCAGAACCATTGTTTTTTCCTCCAACGCTGGTTCATCACTGCCCGATGGTAATACCGCCTCGCCTTTTGTCAGCTTTGCAATAATCTGCAGCACCATTGTGGTCTTGCCCTCACCGGGATCTCCCTGCACGATTGTAACTTTCCCAAAGGGAATAAAAGGATAAAGCAGCCAGTCTATTTTTTCTATCTCTACCTGTTCCATATTTATCAGTTTCAAATTGGGTTCGTTTCTTCTGTTATCCAAAATTACCTCCATTTTCTGTTGAAAGATGGTGGAGACTTTGGTAGAATAACCTCAGTGATTGATTTGAATTTTCTACCAAGTCTCCGCCTTTAGGTGTTTGCCGACACTTAAAGGCTTTTATTTTTCATCTTCCAATACCTCTGTTTTAAAATCACTTGCTGTCCAAGCTGCTAAACAACCATTACCTGTGATTTCAATTACCTGTTTCATTAATGCCCAGCAATCTGCCAGCACCTCATACAAATCCTCTGTTTCCAGATGTTCCAGACGTTCCCACAACCGCCTTATTTCAAGGCTTAACCGATCACTTTGATATTTACCAACCGCAATCTTTACTTCCTGATGTAGTACAGACTGAATGAAATATTTTCTTTTCGGCAGTCCACACACTTTAATGCGCGCTTCTAATTCTCTGCGTTCCTCAGGTGTCATCCGAAAACAAACTGTCTGATTGCGTTTTCTATCTTTATCTAATCCACTCATTACAAATCCTCCCTGTATTCACTGTCCAGCCGTTCAGCCAGTTTTGTCTGCTTGTTTGGATAAAGATGTGCGTAGGTATTCAGCGTAGTTTCCACCTTTTCATGCCCGAGCCGATTTGCAATCTCCAGCGGTGAAAATCCCAATTCAATCAGCATACTTGCATGGGAATGCCTCAAATCGTGTACTCTTATCCGTTTTACGCCACTTTCTTTAATTCCTCGCTGCATTTCATGCTCCAGATAATATTTTGTAATGGGAAACAGCCTGTCGTTCTCCTGCAAATCATATAAACTGTCCATATAATCTTTGATATCTGCAGCCAGAAACTCCGGAATGGTAATCACTCTCTTGCTCTTCGGTGTCTTTGGTGGAGTGATTACATCTTTCTTGCCAAGACGTTGATATGATTTTGTGATAGAAATTGTTCTCTTTTCAAGATCTACATCTTTCGAATTCAAAGCCAGAAGCTCTGCTTTTGTCAATATAAGACTAAAAAAAATATGTTTTTCTTGCAAAAAGCACCGCCAGTTTTCCCTGGCGATGCTCCTGCAAATAATTACTCATCTTTTTTCTCATTCACATCTATGACTTTACTCTTATCTCCCACAAAGAAAATATCATCCATTTTCCAGATGATCTCTATTCTTCCGCCGCCATAGACATACACTTTATCAATAATCTTGTACAGCACGTTTTTATCAAAAGACTGTAATGCTGCAATATCATTCAGCTCTGCCTGTTTCGCTCCTGCTTCCTCAATCTTTTTCCGGGCTTCTTCAATTTCATTTTCAATCTCCGGAATACACTGATCAATTTCAGCAATGCGTTTTGTTGTTATCTCCAGCTCTGAGATATACTGGTCTTTCGTAAGACTTCCCATTCTGTAATCAGAATATAATTTCATCTTTCTGGATGACAGACGCTTCTTTTCGCTCGCCAGAGTAGAGAGTTTTTCTTCCTGAATAGATGTTTCCAGCCACACTTTTTTCTTCTTTTCCAGATTTTCTGATATAAACCGAACCATGTTTCTGGCACAGGCTAAAACCGTTTCCTCCAATTCCACTTTGTCCATCTTGCTGTTGGAACACTCTGGAAGTCCGGTCATGTGTGCTTGTGGACAGCGATACGATTTACCAGATCCTGTTAAGTCCAACCGTCTACCACATGATGGACACATCAAAATTGCATGACTTTTTTTCTTTGGTTTGTATGGACGTTTTTCTTTTGAAAATGCCATCTCATTCGCCTTTGCAAATAATTCCTCTGACACGATTGGTTCATGTGTTCCTTCTACAATAATCCAATCCTCTCTGTCATTTTTGGCAAGTTTGGTACTTCCAGTTACTGCAACTCTTTTTTTACTCCACACAGTTTTTCCCAGATAGACCTCATTTTTTAACATGTCTGAAATGGTTGTCTGCGACCATAGCTTTTTTTCTTTCTCTATGGCGCAAGTAATCTTGATACCTTTCTTCTTCATATACTCCCTGCAAGTCATTACGTTATGCTCATTAAGGTATCGTGCTATATGGGGCTTTTTCACTCCATCTGCAGCCATCGTAAACACAAGCCGTACAATCTCTGCTGCTTCTGGATCAACAATCAGATGATGTTTATCTTCTGGATCTTTGATATATCCGTATTTAGGGCGGGATGGCATATATTCACCATTCATTGCATGTGTAGCCATTGCTGAACGCACTTTTTTCGATAGATCCTTGCTGTACATTGCATTCAACATATTTTTTAACGCAATACTCATTCCTCCGGTCACGCCAGAACAATTATCACTGTCAAATCCGTCGTTGACAGAAATAATCCTTACTCCCAATAGCGGCAGAACTTTCTCCAGATAATTTCCTACTTCCAGATGATCTCTCCCGAATCTGGAAAAATCTTTAATCACAATAACGCTGATTCTTCCTGCTCTGGCATCTTCCATCATCCTCTGGAATCCAGGTCTGTTAAAATTCGTTCCGCTGTACCCGTCATCCACATATTCGATAACCGGTACATCCATGAACTCCTGCTGTTTGGCAATAAATTCTGAAATCAGTTTTCTCTGTGAGGTAACGCTGATACTTTCCGCTTTTAATTTCCCGTCTACATTATTATCCTCCGAAGAAAGGCGGATATATTCAGCGATACATTGTTTTATCTGCATATTTCAGCCTTCCTTTCTTTTGCATACCGTCTCAGTTCTTCCAGCATATCATCATAAACCAGATGAACCGTAATAGCACCCCCTGACGAAATTTCAATTTTCTCAACAAATGCATCAATCATATCCTTCGTCAATGTTCTTGTGTTACGGTACTTATCAATGATTTTTTCCCATTCTTCTTCAGTATGGAAATTCTTTTCATAACCAACCTTGTGTTTCAGGAGATTATCCAGATTATTCTGAATCTCTTTTTCTGTTTCTGTGTCCTGGGCTGCAAAAACTTCATATTGCTCTGCATCAATCAGCTTGCACACATAATCCTCAAATAACTGTTCCCGGTGCTTTGCAAGCTTCTCCAGCTCTCTTCTGCACTTTCTGATCTCTCTGTTAAAAACATCATATTTTTGGATGCTTTCCTGTCTCTGGTTCAGCCTGCGTACCATGTCCACATTTTCTGTATAAACATTAATGTGCGTTCGGATGACACGCAATACATAATCATTTACATCTGTATCTTTCACAGAATGGGAAAAGCACTTTTTATTCAAGGTATAATTTCCACACTCAAAAAACTTATTGCCATCAACTCTGCCTCTAAGATACATGGTTTTTCCGCAATCGGCACAAACTATTTTTTCTTTAAAGAAGTTAAAACTACTGACCGAACCAGCTCCTTTATTTTTCGGTTTTCTCTTTTTCTCTTTCTTTTTGAGCATCATTTCCTGGACTGTCTTAAAATCTTCCCGGCTAACCAGTGCTTCGTGTGTATTTTCCACGATTATCCACTCCTCTTTCGGATTAGCCTTCTGCTTTTTTGCAGCCCATGTGTCATTCGTAAACTGATTATGCACACTGTCGCCCACATAATATTGATTTTCCAAAATCTTTGAAACAGTTCCGCCACTCCATTTCCATTCTGTGGCTTCCGCCATTTCTATTCCTGCTTTTTTCCTCTTATATGCTTTAGGGCAAAGATATCCTTCCCTATTCAAAGTGCGGGCTATCTCTGCATAAGTTTCCCCATCCATGAACATTCTGAAAATTCTTTTTACAACAGGAGCCACTTCCGGATCGGGAATAAGATGTCTGGGACTCTTTGGATCTTTTTCATATCCATAAGCCATGACCCCTGACGGAAATTCTCCATTTGCCCAGTTGATGCGATATGAACTACGTACTTTCTTTGCCAGATCTCTGGAATAAAACTCATTATAGATATTTGACATTCCAACAAGCAGACTCACATCATCTCGTTCGGAATCATAATGGTCATTCACAGATATAAAGCGTACATTGAAAAATGGAAATACACGCTCAATATAGCTTCCTGCTTCCACATAATTTCTACCCAGTCTGGAAAGATCTTTTACGATCACGCAGTCAATCAGTCCGTTCTTGATGTCCTGCATCATCTCGTCAAATCCCTCACGTTCAAAGTTCGTACCGGTTTTGGATATATCGAAGTATTCTTTTTCAACCACTATATCATTCTGGTCTTCCACAAAACTATGGAGAAGAGCCATCTGTGTTTCGATAGTGTTTCGCTCTCTGTTTTTGTCACTCTCAAAAGAAAGTCTCGCATAAAGAGCTGCATGGGATACATTCATAACAGTAACTTCCTCTGCCTGTGCAGCAAGAAGTTCACTTCCCACATTTACAAAATTGATCTTTCTTGATTTTCTTGCCATTTATACGACCTCCTTCCTTTCAAGTTCTACCCTTCCATTGTCATCAACTGTCACTGTACAGCCAACTGCCGCCATCTGTCGCAAAAGCGACTGATAGCAGTCATTGAAGTTGAACACAACCTCAATATGTTTTTTGTCATAGATTTTTATCTGGTCTATCAGTTCCACTGCAACCGTCCGGTTCAGTTCCTGTATGTTCTGATGTTCGGTAAAATAATCCAGCCACTGATATTTATCACTTTTGGACTCCAGAATTTCGGTTATCTGGTGTTCAATGTTCCTGACTGCTTCTTCCGCTTTTTTCCTTTTTTCCGTGTATCCTTCATGTAATTCCGTATAATCCTCTTTAGAAATGATCCCTTCCCGGAAATCCTCATACAGATAATCCCTCAGCTGCCTGCAGCGTTCCACTTCTTGCACTTTTGCTTCTTTCCGTTTTTCCAGTTCTTTAATATCCAGTTCCTGAAACGGGACAACATTGATATAATCGAGGATTCTCTTCATATCAAGGATGTTCTCAATATGGATTTTAAGAATCTCCAGTACTGTTTCCTCCAGCTTTTCCATTGGGATTCTGTGAGTACCGCACTCCTTCGTGGCAGCGTTTCTTGAACAGATATAATAGGAATACACTTTCCCACCTGCAGGGACATCCCGCTTGATCATCAAAGCCCCACAGTCTCCGCAGACTGCCAGACCGGATAAAGGATAAACCTTATCCCCATTAGGGGAAGTTCTTGTATCCAGCCCCAGAAGCCGCTGTACCAAAGTGAATTCCCGTTCAGTGACGATTGGTTCGTGATTGTGTTCAATACGGATCCAGTCCTTTTCCGGCTTGTCCATCAATTTTTTGACTTTATGATTCGGCGTTGTATGCCTGCCCTGGATCAGTGTTCCAATATAGACTTCATTTTCCAGAACCCGCTTCACAGACATAGCACTCCATTCTGCCTGTTCGTGCCTCTTGAAATTATCCTGAATATTAATTCCAAGGCTGTGTTTATATTCCATCGGAGACAACACACCCTGATCATTCAGATAGTTGGCAATCGCAGTCTGGCTCATGCCGGATAATTTCAGCCGGAAGATCTCTTTCACAATATCCGCCGCATAAGTATCTACAACCAGTTTGTTTTTGTCCGAATCATCCTTTTTATATCCATATGGGGTAAAAGCTCCGATGTACTCACCATTCTTACGTTTTACTTCCAGATGGCTTCGGATTTTGATAGAAATATCCCGACAGTAGGCATCATTAATCAGATTCTTAAAAGGGATCACGATCTCATCCGCCTGGCTTTTGCCCTCCAGACTGTCATAATTGTCATTGATGGCAATAAAACGCACACCAAGAGCCGGAAATATTCTTTCGATATACTTTCCGGCATCAATGTACTCCCTTCCAAAACGGGAAAGATCCTTTACAACGACACAATCCACAACTCCCCTCCTGATGTCTTCCAGCATCATCTGGAAAGCAGGGCGTTCAAAATTAGAACCGCTGTAACCATCGTCCACCCGTTCTGAAACAACCACTATATCTTTTTTGTCTTTAAGGAAATTTTTGATCAGATCTTTCTGATTGGAAATGCTATTGCTCTCCCTCTTATTGGCAGACACAATATCGCCGTCTTCTTTCGATAAACGAACATAGATGGCGGCATGGTAGATTTTCTTGATATTACGATTTTGGTTCATCGTCATCCTCCTTGATTTTACCTTTTTATCAACAATGGTAAAACCCAGGGGCTGAGCCGATGTTGGTCCGATATGAATGAGGAGTCCTGAATTCCTCGGATCCATATTAACATAACTTTTCAGATTTTACCACCATTATTTACACAGAAAGCAAAAGATCCTCAAAGGCATCCTCAAAAGATACCCCATTATTGGCAAACCGTATTTTTACTTTTACATTCCCCACACGTACCATGTAGGGGTTTCCTACCTGCTTCAGATACCGGGCGATCCGTTTCTCTTTTGTCTGGCTACGGTCAATCCTAACCTTCCGGATATCCTTCAATTCATTCACATCCACATCGTCAAAATCTGTCTCCAGATACTTTCTATATTCTTCTGCTGTCATAATCCCCCTCCTCATAAACTCCTGTCTGAATCTCCACCGCTCTGGTAATCCTCCGCATTGCATCAGAACTGACATGACCACATTTTTGGATAATACTCTGAACATCAATGCTTGTGATCTGTTCCGCCAGTACCAGCCCATGCCGTTTCAAGCCAACCATTTCATAACGGTTAATAAACACATGGGTCGGAAGATACCGTTTTTTGTACACCCTTGAAGTAAACGGCACTACCGTTACCACCGGACTGTATGTATTCGCTTTGTTATTGCTGACAACCACTACCGGACGGATTCCA
>SFGF01000017.1 GCA_004556655.1 Lachnospiraceae bacterium
ATTCTTTGAGCGTGAAGAAATGTTGATTCAACAGGGACGACAAGAAGAACAAGTCAATACTGAACGTGAACGACAACGAGCGGAAAAGGAAAAGAATCGAGCGGAAAAGGAAAAGAATCGCGCGGACCAGGAGAAAGAACGGGCAGATCGTCTCGAAGAAGAATTACGATGTTTGAAAGAAAGCCTGAAACATGTATAAAAATTGCTGCAGAGATGGCGACTTCGCTTGAGGAGAATTCTTGTATGTTATAATATAGCTGTTGAGGCATATTGATCTGCCCAATTATGTTGTTACGTTATGAGTGGAGGAAAAATGAACGATTACATATATACGACACAACGCTATGAAGCGGAGGTGCCGGTTGATGCATATTTAAAGGAGTGTGTGGATGTACCGACTTTCCTGGAATATTGTAAGCAATGTCCGAATTATGGAAAGGTATGGTCCTGTCCTCCTTATGATTTTTCACCGGAAGAGTATTGGAAAAAATACCGGATGCTGCATTTAATCAGTGTAAAAATTAATTTTCCTGAAGAAATGACAGAGAAGAAATATACACAGGATGAGATTTCAAAGCTGATAGAAGAGGTATTATGGGGAGAACGCAGAAAATTGATGAATGAGCTGCTGGATATGGAAAAACAGTTTCCGGGGAGTGTGGTATTGAGTGCCGGTACTTGTATGTACTGCAGAGAGAAAGGATGTGCACGGGCTGAGGGAAAGCCCTGCAGAGCACCGGAAAAGATCCGTTATTCGATAGAATCTCTCGGAGGCAATGTGGGGTTAACGGTGTCAAAATATCTGAATCAGGAAATCCAATGGATCAGTGATGGAAAGTTGCCGGAGCATCTGATGCTTTTGTGTGGATTGTTGCTTCGTCATTCAGAAGACTGAAAAACAGTTATAATGGGAGAAAAATGCATAAGAAAAAATATAGTAATGCTGCAATAGGCATAAGAAATCCATATCCGGCAATTGAAAAAGAAGGAAAATTGTCTTTTGGCGGCAATCAGTCATGGCTCCCACAGCCATATTTGCAGAATGTGGGATGTGGTCTGATCGCCTGTACAAATCTGTTGCTTTATCTAGACAGGTATGAAATTGTATGCGAAGAAAAAGAAATTGATAATATATCAAAAGAAAAAAGCTCGTATACGTTGGCGGAATATAACAGTTATGCAGAAAATCTTAATAAAAAATATTTTCCCGTTATTCCCGGGATTGGAATGATCGGGTGGATCATGGTTTGGGGATTAAATCGTTATTTTCGGAAGCATCGTATGAAAATCAGGGCAGCCTGGGGTGTAAAGCCAGAGCGATTGTGGATGAGCATGGAGGAAATGCTTACAAAAAACCTGCCGGTAATTTTATCAGTTGGCCCCAATTTTCCATTTATATGGAAGAAAAATAAGCTTCTATTTTATATTCTGAATAAAGAGGGGGCTTATGTACAGGCCTGTCAGGCCAGCGGGCATTATGTGACAGTGACGGCAATGGATGAAACCTGGCTGTGTATTTCGTCATGGGGTAAAAAATATTATATCAATCGACAGGAATATATGGAGTATGCACGCAGATACAGTGGTTTTCTGGTGAGTAATATAGTGCATCTGAAACGTAATGACTCCTGAATATCTAGTCTATTTATAGGAGATTGAATGAAACGATTTCATAATAAAGCAAAAAAATATAAATGGGCAATAGCTGTCAGTGGTATCCTTTTGTCTGTCTGTGTGCTTCTCATAATTGCCTCCAATATTCTTGTCAGTGCGGCACTTGTACCTTCTTTTATGGAAAGACTTTCTGCATTTGAAAAGATCACAGACGAAAGTTATGCAGCACTGGTACATACGGATGATATTGCACAAAATCAGCTTCAGTCAGAAAAAGATTTAGCAGTATGGATGGAAGAGGTACAGGCAAAAGAATTAACAAAAAAGCTGACAACATATTCATCGGATGGATATGAACTGGTTGCCCGGGTGTATTATCAAGAGCAGGAATCTCATAAATGGGTGATTCTTTTCCATGGTTATACAGGATGGAAAGAAGAGATGAACCCCATTGCCTGTGAGTACGCAAAGCGGGGATATCAGGTTCTCACTCCAGATATGCGATGTCAGGGGGAAAGTGAGGGTGATTTTATCGGTATGGGATGGACGGATCGGATGGATAACAGAATCTGGCTGGATTATATATTGGAGCAGGATCCGCAGGCACAAATTGTTCTTCAGGGTCAATCTATGGGAGCTGCCTGTGCTCTGTTGATGGCGGAAGAAGAACTTCCGGAAAATGTGATCGCAGTAGTTTCTGACTGTGCATTTTCCGATGCCTACGAAATGTTTCAAAAACAGATGAAAGACTGGTTCGGTTTGCCGGCATTTCCTCTGTTGCCTCTGGCAAATCAGATGCTGCAGCTGCGGGGCGGATACGACCTTCATGATGCTTCACCGATAAAGAATATTGATAAAATACAGATTCCGGTCTTATTTATACACGGAAGTGAGGATGAACTGATCCCGGCTGAAATGAGCAGAGAAATGTATGAAGCGGCTGCATGTGAAAAGAAACTTCTAATTATGGATGGAGCCGGACATGCCCAGTCACAGGATAAAGATCCGGAGCTATATTATGGGACGATATTTTCATTTATAGAGAAATATATAGAATGATTATGGAAGCAGAATAAATATGAGATTTAGGGTGTTATATCGAGAAAATTATAGGAATACTATCATTTAGCAGACAAAACAGAGGCCGAAGAAACTTCAGCCCCTGTAAGCTTACAGATTCTCATCCATAAATGCCACAATTCCTGCTTCCACTTCATCTTTGATCGCAGCATAATTGTGAATCTCATGACGGTATCCGGAGTACAGTTTGGTCTTTACTGTATGTCCGGTCTGGTACAGCCAGTTTGTAACCTGATAAACACCTTCTCCATAGTTTCCGACAGGATCCTGATCTCCGGCAATATTGTAAATCGGGAGATTTTTTGGGACTTTCTCAGCCCACCCTGTTCCGGTGATTGCGGTCATCATCTGGGTGAAATAAAGCATGGACTGATTGGTTGTAGGTTTCGTGAATGCATCAAAAGGATCCGCCGCATGGTCACGCTGTACATAAGGATCAGCACAGATCCATTCATTTCCAATTGTTACTTCGCCACATCTTTCACACATCCAGCCCAGCAGCTGTCCTGCAAATTCCGGGTTTGATTCTTTCCCTTTCCCTTCGGCCAATGCTTTTTCCAGAGCTTTCTGGGTTTCTTCTGCTCCCCGGAATACTCCGGCAGTTCCGCAGATGGTAATTCCTGCCAGGTCGTCTCCGTATTTTGCTGCGTAATCTCTTACGATAAATGATCCCATACTGTGCCCGAAAAGAAAATACGGAAGGTCAGGATATTTTTCACAAACCAGTTCTTTCAGTTTATGCTCATCTTCCATCATAACATGAAATCCCTTGTCACCCCAGTTACCCCAGGTATCATTTGCCATGGCGGTTTTTCCGTGTCCGACGTGATCATCTGCGGCTACGATATACCCCGCATCCATGAATTTTACAATCATGTGAAGATATCTTCTGGAATGTTCACCGAAACCGTGGACAATCTGGACAATTCCCTTCGGTTTTGCAGCCGGAACATAAATCCATCCATGCACCTCATCACGTTCATTAAATGATTGAAAATTTACCTCATACAACATAAAAACACCTCCCAATTATCATAGTTGTCAGAAACTTTCTTCTTCCTGAATTATACTTCAAAATCAGGAAACTGTCTATGAAAAAACCATGAAAAAAAGCCTGTTTAGCGGCTGGAATTTCACTCGACAAAATACCAACCGGATGTTATAATAAATCAGCCGCTTTAACCGTTTAAAGCAAAAAAGTACGAAAGAAGAAGGAAATCATGAAAATCGTTGTATGTATGAAACAGGTGCCTGCCGGAACAAAAGTGGATATTGATCCGGAGACAGGTGCCATGAAGCGTCTGTCGGGAGAGACGCGAACGAATCCTTATGATCTGTTTGCACTGGAGGCAGCTCTCCAGCTCCGGGAAAAGCTGGGAGGAACAGTGACTGTGCTGACCATGGGACCACCCCAGGCAGAGGAAATGATGCGGGATGCTTATACAATGGGTGCAGATGATGCGGTCATACTTTCTGACAGAAAATTTGCCGGTGCAGATGTACTGGCAACTTCCTATACACTTTCTCAGGGAATACAGGTTTTAGGAGGTGCAGATCTGATTGTCTGCGGAAAGCAGACTACAGACGGTGATACTGCTCAGGTGGGACCGGCCATCGCAGAACATCTGGGAATTCCCCATGCGGCATGGGTGTCGGAGATCGTGGATGCAGATGAAGCATGTATCCGGGTTCGACAGGATCTGGTCAGTGTATCACAGGTTTCGGAGATCCCGTATCCCTGCCTGATTACAGTGGATAAGGATATGTGTGTGCCTCGCCTGCCCTCGTATCTTTTGAAGAAAGCTACTGCTGACCGGCCGGTGCGCATTATGAGTTTTGCAGATATGCCGGATCAGGATCTGAGTCGTTATGGACTGGTAGGTTCACCAACTTCCGTTGAGCGTATGTTTGCTCCTCCGGAGATAGAAAAACAGGTATATCTGGAAGGAAATGCGAAAGAAAAGACAGATTCGTTGTTTTCCATCCTGACCGGAAAAAAGATCACTTGAGGAGGGGCGGAAAATGGAATTTATGAAATTTGACGCACAGAAATGCAGTCTGTGTGGAACATGTGTGGAAAAATGTCCGTTTGGCGCTTTGAGTATCGAGAGTGCGGGGATTGTAGTAAGTGAAAGCTGCCGTATGTGTGGACTGTGTGTCCGTCATTGTCCGGAAAAAGCAATTCGTTTTGAACAGAAAGCAAAATCATTTAATAAAGAAAAATGGAAAGATTTTCTGATTTTTGTGGAACAGGAAAGAGGAGATATCCATCCTGTAGCCTATGAACTGATCGGGGAAGCAAGAAAGATGGCGCCAAAAGTAAATTACAAAGTAAATTGTGTGATTGTCGGCGGTGTGGGAACCGGTGAAAACGCAAAGAAGCTGCTGCAGTATGGCGTAGACAAAGTATATGTGTATGAACATCCTGATTTTGAAGGATTCCGGGCAGACTGTTATACAGATGCTGTGGCGGACTGTATCGCTGCTGTAAAACCAAGTTCTGTGCTGATTGGAGCTACAGCTCTTGGACGATCCCTGGCACCGCGTCTTTCAACAAGATTCCATACCGGTCTGACAGCAGACTGTACAACACTGGATATCAAACCAAATACGGATATGATACAAATCCGTCCGGCATTCGGCGGTAATATCATGGCGCAGATTGCGATCACCAAGTCTCGTCCGCAGTTTGCCACGGTACGTTACAGAGTTATGGATCGGGCTGCCCGTGTGGAAAAGCCGTTCGGAGAAGTTGTAATGTGTCCGGTGAATGAAGGAATGGTGAAGTCAGGCATCAAGATTCTGGAATCCTATGTGATTGACAGACAGAAGAGCCTGGAGGAAGAAGAGGTTCTTGTAGTTGCAGGAAGAGGAGTTCGAAATGAAAAAGATGTGGAGATGTGCCGAGAACTGGCGCAGGCTCTGGGTGGTCAATTAGCGTTTACACGACCTATGGTGGAAAATGGTTTTGGCGATACAGCCCAACAAATCGGACTGTCCGGACGTACGGTTCGCCCAAAACTGATCATTACCTGCGGTGTATCAGGAGCCATTCAGTTTACTTCCTGTATGACAGGTTCGGAATGTATCGTGGCTATCAATAATGATCCTGAGGCGCAGATTTTTAAAGTGGCCCATTATTGTATCGTAGACGACCTATATCAGGTGGTGCCTTACCTGACAGAACTTGTAAAGAATCGGAAGGAGGACTGAGATCATGCCATATCCATATAAGAAAATGACTGAGGCAGATTTTGCCTACATCCGTTCGGTTACGGCGCAGGATCGTGTCTGGACGGGAGATGATATCGCCCGGGAATATTATAAGGATGAAATGCCGGAATACGGTGTATTTCCTCCGGAACTTTATGTGGAAGTATTGAATAAAGAAGAAATATCGGCAATTATGGCTTACGCCTATAAAGAAAATATTCCGGTGGTATGCCGCGGAGCCGGTACGGGATTGGCGGGAGGCGCTACCTGTAAGTACGGTGGGATTATGCTGTCCATTATGAGAATGAATAAGATCTTTCCTGTGGATCATAAGAACCAGACAATCACTACAGAACCGGGTGCATTGTTGATTGATATTCAGGCAGCAGCCGCAGCGGAAGGTCTGTTTTATCCGCCGGATCCTGGTGAAAAAACAGCATCCATCGGCGGCAATGTTATTACTAATGCCGGGGGTATGAAAGCGGTGCGTTATGGTCTCACAAGGGATTTTGTACGCTGTATTGAGGCGGTTATGCCGGATGGATCCATTCTAAATTTTTCATCCAATGTGGTGAAAAATACAACCGGTTATGATATTAAAGATCTTGTGATCGGTTCGGAGGGTACCCTTTGTATTTTGACACAGGTTACACTGAAGCTTCTTCCGGCACCTACCTGTTCCTGTACGCTGGTCATGCCATTTGGCAGTCTGGAAGAGTGTGCGGATATGGTTCCGAAGGTTCTTGAATTACCATTTGTTCCCACAGCGATTGAATTTCTGGAAAGAGAACTGATCGATATTGTGGAACGAAATCTGAATAAACTGTTCCCGGTAAAACAGGGAGAAGCCGTGTTAATTGTAATGTACGATGCATCCAGTAAACAGGAACTGGACAGTGCCATTGAGGCAGCCGCAGAAGCGGCACTTGCCAACGGTGCGATCGACTGTTGTATCGCCGGAACACCGGAACGGGCAGGTTCTGTATGGGCTGTGAGGGGCGGTATTCTGGAAGGGATGAAAGCTGATTCGGTGGCACAGGAAGAGTGCGATGTGGTTGTACCGAGAGCAAGAATTGCAGAATACGTAAAGGCGGCAAAAAGGATCGCACTTTCTCATGGAATCCGGGTAGAACCCTGTGGTCACTGCGGTGACGGAAATATACATACAGAATTGCTTCGCGGACCGGAGATGAGTGATGAAGAATGGAAAAAGGCAACTCACAAAAGTCTTACGGAACTATATGCACTTTCCAAAGAGCTGGGCGGTCAGCTTTCCGGAGAACATGGAATCGGAAACGGACGACTGGAATTTTTGGAAGAATTTGTGGGACCAAGGATGATAGAATTGTATAAGGCTATCAAGCTGGCGTTTGATGATAAACTGATTCTGAATCCGGGTAAAGTAATCGAATTTAACAAATGAAAAATGGGGGGAAAATAGAAATGAGTGAAAAAAGATCATTGCTTGTAGATAAAAATAAAATGCCATTGGCCATGGGAATCGCCTTTGTGGCCTTTACGACTCAGTTTGGTGGTGGATTTGCTTCCGGAGCACAGATTTATCAGTATTTTATCAACTATGGTATCTGGTGTCTGATTCTTCCGGCACTGACGCAGGGGCTGTATGCACTGTTTTTCTGGTATGGAATGCGGTATGCTTACAAACATAAAACGTATGATTACCGCAGTTTTTCAGACAGTATCTATGGAAAGACAAGAGTGGTTATGTCGAATCTGTATGAAATCTGTTATCTGATTATGATCGGAACCGCTTCCGCTGCAGCGTTTGCTACCGGTGGATCTACCATTCAGACACTGTTCGGTATTCCATACTGGCTGTGTACACTGTTTATTGCGGTATTTATTTTCCTGATTGCTCTGTTTGGAACCAATGTAGTACGTAAATGTGCGTCAACACTTAGTGTTTTAATCATTATTGGTCTGGTTCTGGTTTTAGTTCCGAATATTATAGCACAATGGGGGAATATTACTTCATCAATAGGACGTATGACATCAGGAGAAATGACAGTGCTCTCTTCTGAGACAGGAGCATTTGGTCCGGCACTTTGGTCTGCCGTATTGTATTTCTTCTTCCAGCTTGCATCTGTGTCTGTTATGTACCAGCACATGGAACCTGTAACGGATGTGAAGCAGATCAATAAAGCAGCCATCGGGATGTTTATCTGCAACTTCTTTGCAATGGAACTGTCAATTGTGGGACTTCTTGCAGTTGCTTATGTAGCTGAACTGGCAGAAGCATCCGTACCTATGCTGGTTTTGGTTCAGAATGGTTTTGGTTCCGGTATACTTACACCGATCATCTCTATTTTGATCATATTAGGCGCTATCTCTACAGCAGTAAATATGATTTCAGGTATCGTAACACGATGTGTCAATGCGATGGAACGTCGTATGGATTCGAAAGAAAGGAAAGAAAAAGGTCATCTGGCACGAAATGCGGTGTTTACACTGATCTTTACCTTTATTGCTTTTTCAATCGCACAGTTTGGTCTGATGGCGGTTGTAAAGAAAGGTTATGCATATCTGGGATATGCAGCACTGATCACTCTGTTTATACCATTTGTGATTCATGCCGTGGCTACGAAAGGCAAAGAAATCTAATATGAACATACAAATCATTATTGGCCAGATGTTCATGCTGTTTGCTATGATGCTGATTGGCTATGTAATCTGGAAAAGAAACTGGATGGATGAAAATGCATATCAGAAGCTTTCCAGAATCGTGGTAAATATATTTAATCCTTTATTGGTAGTTTATGGTGTTGCAGGAAAAAGCTCCGAGGGAAATGCGGGGCTTCTTCTTCAAAATCTTGGATTTGTGGTTTTATTTTATGTGCTCTTGTGGGGAATGGGTTATGTGATTCTTGCAGTGTTACGCCCCGGAAAAGAAGAACAGAAATTATATCGTCTGATGACAATGTTTTCCAATTGCGGATTTATGGGAATACCGGTAATTACCAGTGTATTTGGAAATGATTCCATGATTTATATTGTTTTCTATATGCTGGTGTTTAACCTGTTGATTTACACGTATGGCATGAATCTTGCAAGAAAAGCGGGAGAGGATATGCATTCGGTATCTTCTGAAAAAACAGGTACTGCTAAGTCATCAGGGAATGGAAAAAAATCGGGGGTTCAGTGGAAACGCATGCTGAATACAGGTGTGATTGCATCTTTAGCGGCAATACTGATTTTCATTTTTCAGATTCCTCTGCCCGATATTGTTGTAGATTTCTGTGACTATATTGGCAATGCCACCATTCCATTATCAATGATGATGATTGGAATATCTATAGCGAAAGTAAACCTGAAAGTAATATTTACAAATGTAAGAATATATTTGTTCACAGCGGTTCGTATGGTGATATTTCCAATTCTTGTAATATTGTTGATAAAAAGATTTATAACAGCAGATCCGGTGATTTTCGGAGTGTTTGTACTGCAATTGTCCATGCCGGTTGCCAGTATAGTTACATTGATTGCAAAAGAAAACATGGCAGACGAGGCATGCTGTACGAATGGAATTGTGCTGAGCACACTGTTGTCGATTGTAACAATACCTGTTGTGTGCATGTTTCTCTAAAAAATATACTTTTTGATTCGTGAGGGGAAGTGCAGAAAATTGAGTAGTCCGTTTTAGAAGCAGGTCGTTCTCCTTTAGCTAAGCGCTAACTTCGACATAAGACGCTCCGGAAAGTCGTCGCGCCTAAGTCTCCGTAAACGCTGTATCTTCAGTCTCACTTGCTCCAATGCTTCTAAAACGGACTACTCGATTTTTTACAAATTTTTCACGATACAAAAAGGCTCCTTATCTCTGTTCAGTAATGTTATTCTCCTGGAAAGAGATTATCAAATTTTCAAAAGTTATTTCCTGGCGTTTCTGCCAAAGTTTCCAATAAAAAGACTATTTTCTATACAATACCCGTACAGAGTTCAGTACACACAACATAGCAACACCGGTATCGGCAAATACAGCCATCCACATATTTGCAAAGCCTGCCAAACCAAGAATCATAACTGCGATTTTAATGATAAGTGCGAATACAACATTTTGCATGGCAATGCGGTTTGTACTGCGGGCGATACGGATGGAAAGAGGAATAGACTCTACATTGGAGTTCATGAATACGGCATCGGCGGCTTCGATGGCTGCATCGGCACCGCTTCCCATAGCAGCACCCACATCAGCTCCGGCTAAAACAGGGGCATCATTGATGCCATCACCGACAAACATAACAGATCCATGTTCAGCTCTGACTTTTGTCAGGATATTTAATTTATCCTGAGGAAGAAGTCTGGCATAAACTTCATCGATACCTGTTTCTTTGGCTACAGCGGAAGCACTGCTTTCGGAATCGCCGGTAAGCATAACTGTATAAAGTCCCAGTGATTTTAAATGCCGGATGGCAGATTTTGCATCCTGTTTGATCGTATCGGAAATCAGAAGGTAGCCTGCAAATTTGCCATTTACTGCCAGAAATACTTCGGAACCGTAAGTTTCATTTGCCATTTCATCAATCAGAATACTGTTTGCATCCATAAGTTTTCGATTACCGCAGAGAACGGTTCCTTCTTTCAGGGAAGCAACAATTCCATGTCCGGCAATCTCTTCCAGATTTTCCGGTGTTTCCAGAGCCGGTTTCCTTTCTCTGGCAGCAGTTACGATACTGACTGCGATCGGATGGGTAGAATTCTGTTCACAGCTTGCGCAGATGCGAAGTAATTCTTCTTCCTCATATGTCCCATTCGATACGATTTTTTGCAGCTTGAAATTTCCTTCGGTGATGGTTCCGGTTTTGTCCATAACTACAGCGCCCAGATTTCCAAGAGCCTCAATGGATACACCACCTTTGAATAAGATCCCTTTTTTCGATCCGGCACCGATTCCGGAGAAAAATGCAAGAGGGACGCTCAGCACCAGTGCGCATGGGCAACTCATAACAAGGAAGGTAAGGGCAGTGTACACCCAGTAATTCCAGTGCCCTGTAATAAGAGAAGGAATTACAGCAGTTGCAATAGCTAAAAATACTACAAGAGGTGTATAAACTCTGGAGAATCGCGTGATAAAACGATCAATTTTCGGTTTGCTTGCCGCTGCATTTTCTACGGCATCAAGGATCCGGCTTACCATAGACTCTTCCAAAGGCTTTTCCACACGAATGATCAATTGTCCGGAAGTATTTACACAGCCGGAAGTGATATCATCCCCAGGTTTGACTGACACAGGCACAGGTTCACCGGTAATCGGTGAGGTGTCCAGACGGCTTTCCCCTTCTACGATTACTCCGTCCAGAGGAATTCGGTCACCGGGACGAATCAACAGCAGATCGCCGACGTGGGCATCCTGAGCGGGAATCACATGAATCTGATCTTCGTTAAGCCGATTGACAACTTCCGGACGCATGTCAACAGCATTCATAATCTGGCTTCGACTTCTGTCTACTGCTTTGTGTTCGAAATATTCACCGACTCGATAGAAAAGCATGACACCTACCGCTTCCGGAAATTCTTGAATTGCGAAAGCACCGAGTGTTGCAATACTCATGAGAAAATTTTCATCAAAAATTTGTCCATGCAGTATATTTCTTCCGGCTTCCATGAGGATTGGTCCGCCTAAAATCAGGTATGCAATGACATAAACGGGAAGAGTTACAAACATCTGAAATCCCATATGTTCAAGAATTGCTCCGGTGACTAATAATACGGCACCGACCAAAATAAAAGTCAACTCTTTTTGCTCGTTTGAAAGTAATTTGTGAGAATCAGAAGTCTGAGCCTGTGAAAAAGCGGTTGAGTCATTTTCCGGTGTGAAATCTTTTTCAAGAACCTGAACCTGAGATTCTATGGAAGAACAGATTTTTCGGATCTCGGGAAGATACAAATCAGGATTTTTGGCAGTTACACGAAGCTGTTTGGTGGCAAAAGTAATCGTTGCACTGGATATGCCATCCAGTTCAGCAATTTGTGTTTCCATTTTAGAAGCACAATTGGCGCATCCAAGGTTCTCCAGGAGATATGTTTTTGTCTGATATGCACCGGAGATATTTTCCTTTTGCGGAATTACTTTTACCTGTGACTCAATCGAAGAACAGATATTTTGAATCTCAGGAAGAAGCTTTTGTGGATCTTCAGCAGACAGGCGAAGCTGTCTGGTGGCAAAGGTTATCGTGGCAGAATATACATCAGGTAACTCCTGGATTTTTTTCTCCATCTTGGAAGCACAATTGGCACATCCCAGATTTTCAAGAATAAATACTGCTTTTTTAGTGTTGTTGTCAATTTTTGAGCAAGAGTCGTGATGCTCGTTTTCATGATGCGGCTCGTGATCGTGTTCATGTCCGCAGCAACAGGAGTCATGGTGTTCATGTTCATGCTCATGTCCGCAGCAACAAGAGTCATCATGTTTATGAAAAAAAGGTTGAAGTTTTAAATGATAAAGATTAATCATGCAGAGTGTCCCTCCTCGTATTCAAATAAACATATGAATAACTGTTCATATGTTTATTTAACCACTGACAGGGAAAAATGTCAATAGAAAATACAAATAATTTAGAAGAAGATTGCAGGAGTGTGAGAACTGCTTGCAGCGAAACAATCCGTAATCACTTTTGACATCCAAATCCAAGGAATTATCAGGTGAAATGTAAATTTCATTATTGACAAAATGCACAAATCATATTCGGGTCGGTATTAGTCTATATGCTGAAAACAAATTTCTTCCCGGAAAGGATATTACAAAGAAAATAAAAAAATGTTAAAATAAAAATACTATGAACAGGAGGGATAGCATGCTGCAGCAAGGTGAAATGGTTGTATATAAATGCAGAGGAATGTTTCAGGTAAAAAAAGTAGGAAAACTGGATTTCTCATATATTGATAGAAAAAAAGAATATTATACACTTCATTCTGTAGAGGATGAGAAAGAAACAGTATATGTACCGGCAGAAGACAGTGAAGCGATCCGTCGTCCCATGAACAAAGAGGAAGCTCTGAAGCTGATTCAGGAGGCAGCAGATGCTGAAGTTTTATGGGTTCCAAATGAGAAATTGCGTGAACAGGAATATCGCCAGTGTATCTCCAGTTATGAGCCAAAAGAATGGATCAGGATTTTAAAAACACTATATCAGAGAACGAAAAAAAGAGGTTCTATAACCAGTATGGATAAAAAGTATCAGCAGGTGACAGAAAGAGCACTATATAGTGAGCTTGCGTATGCACTGGGGATTCCGATCAGTGAAGTGGAAAGTGTTTTGTGGAGAAGAAAGTAATATAAAAAGATTTCGTATCTTTGTATACGGAATCTTTTTTTCTGGTGTTGGGAAGAATAACATGATATAATGAGCGCAGAGTGCGAATTATATCATTGCGCAAAAAAATATAACACACTGCATTTTACTAAGCAGATGAGGAAGAGAGGTTACGAGTGGAAAAGAAAATTATTCAAGTGGATGAAAAAGTACCTGTAAAAATGCTGATTCCATTAAGTATTCAGCATATGTTTGCCATGTTTGGTGCTTCTGTACTGGTTCCGTTTATCTTTGGAATCAATCCAGCCATTGTGCTTTTAATGAATGGTGTAGGCACGCTGTTGTTCATATTCATCACAAAAGGAAAAGCACCGGCATATCTGGGTTCCAGTTTTGCATTTCTGGCACCGGCTGGTGTTGTCATAGCAAAATATGGATTTGAGTATGCGCAGGGTGGATTTGTTGTAGTCGGTCTTTGCGGTTGTATATTGGCGTTTATTATTTACAAATTTGGAACAAAATGGATCGATATTGTTCTTCCGCCTGCAGCTATGGGACCTGTTGTGGCTCTGATCGGACTGGAACTGGCTGGTTCCGCAGCAAGTACGGCAGGACTGGTTGGTGTAGAAAAAATAGAAATGAGCAGTGTGATCGTATTCCTTGTGACATTAGGAGTGGCAATCTTCGGTCAGGTGCTGTTTCGCGGATTCCTTTCCGTTATCCCGATTTTGATTGCCATTATTGCCGGATATGTTGCTTCAGCTTTTTGTGGAATCTTGGATTTTACAGATGTTGCTCAGGCATCCTGGTTTGCACTTCCGAATTTTCATCTTGCAAAATTTAATGCTCAGGCGATTCTGACGATTCTTCCGGTTGTGCTTGTGATTGCGTCGGAACATATCGGTCATCAGATCGTTACAGGAAAAATTATCGGCAGAGATCTGATCAAAGATCCGGGACTTCACCGCTCTATTTTTGCGGATAATTTTTCAACCATGATCTCAGGTCTGATCGGATCTGTTCCTACAACTACTTATGGGGAAAATATCGGGGTTATGGCAGTTACGGGTGTTTATAGTGTGCAGGTAATCGGAGGAGCCGCATTGATTTCCATACTGATTTCTTTCTGTGGAAAACTGTCCGCATTGATCAGTACAATTCCGGGACCTGTTATTGGTGGTATTTCCATTTTGCTTTATGGAATGATTGGAACATCCGGACTGCGAATTCTGGTTGATAACCAGGTAGATTATGGAAAATCCAGAAATCTTACACTTACCTCTGTTGTTTTCGTTGTAGGACTTTCAGGGCTGTCTCTGAATCTTGGCAATGTACAGCTGACCGGTATGGTTCTTGCATGCGTAGTAGCCATGATTTTGAGTCTGGTTTTCTATCTGCTGGATCGCTTTCATCTGACGAATGATCAGGAATAAATAAGGAAGTAAATTCACATAGTATTCTCTATTTACTTGCAAAAAATGTCTATTAATGGTAGACTGAATAAAACAGAAAACTTGTAAGCGGAGGATACATAGATGAAAAAATTAGCAGTAAAAAAGGGTTCCACCTGTATGGCATGTCTGGAATGCGTACGAGCATGTTCCATGAGTTTTTACAAAGTATTTGATCCTGGAAAATCCTGTATTCAGATCGTAGAGAAGAAGAGTGGAGTAAAACCAATGACTTGTGTACAGTGTGGAAAATGTGCGCAGGCATGTGAAGCAGGAGCTATTACACAGAACGCAAAAGGCGTATACATGGTTAACAAAAAGCTGTGTACCGGTTGCGGCAAATGTGTGGAAGCCTGTCCATTCGGTTTGATGGTAAAAGCAGAAGAATCACCGGCTTCTTCTAAATGTATTGCGTGTGGAATCTGTGCGAAAGCTTGTCCAATGGATGTACTTGAAGTAGTAGAAAAGTAATATTTCAGAAATGAGTATGAAAAATCCCGTGATTGTATGTTTTTTTGACAATACAGTCACGGGATTTTTTATCATAGTGTGCCCGGTGATGGGAAGAACTTTATAGATAAGGAATTCCCGGAATCTCGGGATAGCTGCCCATAGCGATCAACAATTCCAGTCCGATCTGGCGGGCTGTGAGTACGGATTCTTTTACTGCAGAGGCATCCCCGGATAGTGCAAGAATCACTTCGTTTGAATGACTGGTGCCGATGCTGGGAGTCATGTACCGGACAATTTTTACATTAGCAGCTTTCATGGCAGTATCCGCCATGACCAGACCGATGGCTGCAGGGGATCCGGCCATAAAACCAAAAGCCTGATTCGCTTCAGCAGAGAACGCTTTTGTCAGGACAGAACCGGCGCTGGCAGAAAAGGCAAATTCCAGATGACCGGCTTCACTGATATAGAGTTCACCGGCATATTTATTTGTCAGATCAAGAGAAAGCTGTATCGCATGACGGACATCAGAGATATCCTGGCCTCCCAGTACCACATAATTACCATGACCGCCCCAGCCTTTCGTGTCCCTGGGAAAATCAATGGAAAGAACTTCTGTGTTTGTTGCTTTCACAGCGTCATCGATGGCAGTCAGCTGACCTGCGGCACCGGTACGGGAACTGAAGAGTCCCAGCGCATGATATTGGGTTCCTACATTCATGACCTGAAGCAGATCTTCATGGATACCGGAAATAACAAGACCGATCGTATCCAGAACGGCAGTACCTACAAATTCTGTTCTTTTACAATTCATACTGATTGATCTTACATCCATAGTTTTTCTCCTTTTTTCAAATACTGCCCGACAAATGGGATGAGACTACGATTTATGCCGCAACTGACCTTTTGTCCTTTGTCTCATCATATCAAAAACAACGACATGCCGCAAGAGGAAGATAAGGGGATTGAGTTTTTGAAAAATATCCGTTATACTTGTGCAAAGAATAATGAAATATTCAGGAAAAGGAGAATGCTTTATGGAATTTGAAAAGACAGAGATAAAGACAATGGATATGAAGCCATTTGAAAAAATCGGTTCCCAGTGGATGTTGATCAGCGCTAAAAAAGATGGAAAAGTAAATACAATGACAGCTTCCTGGGGTGGAGTTGGTGTTCTGTGGGGAAAAAATGTAGTCACCGTTTATATTCGCCCGCAGCGTTATACAAAAGAGTTTGTGGATGCCAATGACACTTTCACTTTATCGTTTTTTAACGGAAACTGCATGAAAGAATTGGGTTATCTTGGGAAAGTATCCGGAAGAGAGGAGAAAGACAAAATTGAAAAATCCGGTCTCCATGTGGAAATGATAGACGGACAGCCGACATTTAAGGAAGCCTCTCAGGTACTGGTGTGCAAAAAGCTTTATCACGATACGATAAAACCGGAAAATTTCTACGGAAAAGAAGAGGATGAAAAGTGGTATCCGGATAAAGATTATCATACGATGTATATTGCAGAAATTGTTGCAGCATATGAAAAATAGGGCGGACAGGGGACAGACACGTGTCCAGTTTTTTGGGACACGTGTCTGTCCCCTGTCCGCCTAGATTTCCCAGCGGCCGGAAGCTCCGCAGGGAAGGATCAGTCCTGTCTGTGTGACCGGCAGACCAATCTCCTGAGATTCCACATGACCACCGTATGCTTTCAGTTCTGTGGCGATCATATAAGTGAGTACAGCAGGAGCAAGTCCTGTAGTATAAGAATTTACAAGGAAGAACAGTGGATGTTCACTAAGCAGTTGAGAGCACAATTTGATCAGAGGATGGATTGCCTCTTCGATCTTCCAGATTTCTCCTTTCGGTCCCCGCCCGTAGGAAGGGGGATCCATAATGATGGCATCGTAATGGTTGCCCCGGCGGATTTCCCGCTCCACAAATTTCACGCAGTCATCTACGATCCAGCGAATAGGAGCATCTTTCAGTCCGGAAGAAACTGCATTTTCCTTTGCCCATGTCACCATACCTTTGGAGGCGTCCACATGAGTGACGGCTGCTCCGGCAGCTGCGGCAGCCAGTGTAGCACCGCCGGTATATGCAAAAAGATTCAGCACTTTGACCGGCCGACCGGCATTTTTGATTTTTTCTCCGAACCAATCCCAGTTG
Organism: Lachnospiraceae bacterium; assembly: GCA_004556655.1. Taxonomy (GTDB): domain Bacteria; phylum Bacillota; class Clostridia; order Lachnospirales; family Lachnospiraceae; genus Oliverpabstia. The sequence continues at coordinate 17,240 of SFGF01000017.1, forward strand.
GCAGCCTGTTCAGGAAAAAGACCGGTGTGCTTAAAACTAAAAGGCTTCAGGTTGAATGTCAGATTATTGTAATGAATGGACCATTGCTCCGGAAGATCAAAAAATTCCCATTCGCCGCCGCCTTTTTTACTGCGATGATAGTGTCCGTTCATTTTGTGCCATCCGGGATGTTTTCTTGGGGTATCCCAGATTACCTGAGGATCCGGGCGAACCAGAATATATTTTCCCCATCGTTCCAGCTTTTCTCCATTTGAAGTATCGATCACTTCATAGTCTTTCCAACCGTCTGCTATCCACATATCTTATCGAAACCTTTCTGTAAGTATAATCACATGAGTTATCCGACAAATGGGATGAGACTACGAATTTCTCCGTGTTTGCACCCCTTGTCTCATAACATATACAATAGCATAGTCTTTAGGTGGAATTCAAGAGAGAAAAAACGCAGAAAAAAGCAGAGATATTACGGAAATACAACGGAAAAGTCATTTTTGCAAGTTGAAGGTAAAAAAGTTGCATATATTGAAGAAAATTTCTGCGTATATCCTGTGAAAATGCCGAAAATGCAGGTGTCTCTTGACATTTAGTCATATTCTACCTAAAATAGCAGATAGCTGAGTTACAGCGGAGAATGGATGAAAATATATAACAGGCGACAGGAGGACCCCATGAAAGCTTATAGTCAATTAAATAAAGAAGAATTATTGGCATTAAAAAATGATCTGGAAAAACAGTTTGAAGATGTGAAAGCCAAAGGATTAAAACTGGATATGTCCCGCGGAAAGCCTTCAAAGGCACAGCTTGACCTGAGTAATGGTATGATGGATATCCTGAACAGTCAGACAGATCTGGTAAGCTCAGATGGTGTAGACTGCAGAAATTATGGTGTGATGGATGGAATCAGTGAAGCAAGAAAACTGTTGGCAGATATGTCTGAAGTACCGGAAAGAAATATTCTGATTTATGGTAACTCCAGTCTGAGTGTTATGTTTGATACTGTATCACGTGCTATGACCCACGGAATTATGGGCAGCACTCCATGGTGCAAGCTGGATAAAGTAAAATTTCTCTGTCCTGTACCCGGATATGACCGCCATTTTGCAATTACAGAATATTTTGGTATTGAAATGATCAATATTCCGCTTCTTGAGACAGGTCCGGATATGGATATGGTTGAGAAGCTGGTTTCTGAGGACGAAGCTGTAAAAGGTATCTGGTGTGTACCTAAATATGCAAATCCGACAGGAATTTCCTATTCTGATGAGACTGTGAGAAGATTTGCTCATCTGAAACCGGCAGCGAAAGATTTCCGAATCTTCTGGGACAATGCTTACTCAATCCATCATCTGTATGATGATAAGAGAGATGTGATTCTTGAGCTTTTGAATGAATGCATAAAAGCCGGCAATCCGGATATGGTACTTAAATTTATTTCCACATCCAAAGTATCTTTCCCTGGTTCCGGTATTGCAGCACTGGCTGCATCCGAGGCAAATCTGGAAGATGCCAAGAAACACATGAAAATCCAGACGATCGGTCATGATAAATTGAATCAGCTTCGCCATGTCCGTTTCTTCAAAGATATGCAGGGAATGTATGCACACATGAGAAAACATGCGGATATTCTTCGTCCAAAGTTTGAAAAAGTACTGGAAGTGCTGGACAGTGAATTGGGCGGACTGGGTATCGGAACATGGACAAGACCACTTGGAGGATACTTTATTTCCTTCGATTCTATGGATGGCTGTGCAAAAGCGATCGTGGCAAAAGCAAAAGAAGCGGGATTGGTTATGACAGGAGCAGGTGCTACGTATCCATATGGAAAAGATCCGAAAGACAGCAATATCCGAATTGCACCTTCTTTCCCGACTGTGGAAGAACTGGGAGTGGCTGCTGAGATTTTTGTCCTCAGTGTTAAGCTGGTAAGTATAGATAAATTATTAAACGCTTAAGGTAAGAGTGAAAGAGTGCCGTCAGTTTTGCAGCACTCTTTTTTCTTTGTATATAAAAATTTCTTACTTTTTTTTAAATATCTTTACCCTGAAAAAGAACGGTGATAGAATAAAAAGGTATAAAAAATAAGGGATATAAACTATTAAGAAAGTAAGGGAGTATGTATGGCAAAAAAAAGAGGCAAAAAAAAGTCGAAGGCTAGGAAGATCATTCTGGGCGTCCTGTTTGCCTATGTCCTGATCGTGGGAATTGGATACCTTGGGGTATCGTATTTCTTTTCCAGTCACTTTTTAAAGGGGACGACGATTAATGGAATTGACTGCAGCAGTAAGACCGCAGAACAGGTGAAAGAAAAGATACAGGAGGAGATAGGAGAATATAAGCTTCGGATCACAGAGATTGATGGGAAGACGGAGACTATTTCTGCATTGCAGATTGAGCTTACCTATGTGGATGACAACAAAGTGGATGAACTTTTGAAAGCACAGAATAACTGGAAATGGATCAGATCTATTTCTAATAAAAACACTTATGAACTTGCTGCCAACACTACATATGATAAAAGTTTAATAGATGGAATTCTGGATGATTTGAGCTGTTTTCAAGAGGAGAATATTGTTGAACCCGTAGATGCCTGTCTTCAGGATAACGGCGGAAATTACGAGATCGTTCCTGAAGTCGAGGGGAATCAGCTGGATCGTAAAAAAGTAAAAAGCTGCATTATTGAAGCGATTGACAGTGGAAAAACGGAGATCAATCTGGAAGAACTGGGATGCTATCTGAAGCCGACGATATATCAGGATGATGAATCACTGATTACCAAGAGAGATACCCTGAACAAATATCTCCAGACAAATCTTACATATGATTTTGGTGACCGGACAGAAACAGTCGATGCTTCTATAATCAAAGAATGGCTGGTGGAGGATGAAAATGGTCAGTGGATCATTGATAAAACCAAAGCGGAAGAATATGTGCAGCAGCTTAAGTACAAATATGATACTTTTGGGCTGACCCACGAATTTACTACTTTTGCCGGAAATAAAATTACACTGAAAGGTGGAGATTATGGCTGGGTGATCAAAAAACAGGCAACGGCAGATGCTTTGGTACAGGCAGTGGAAGAGGGGCAGACAGGAACGATAAAACCGGAGTATTTGTATGAAGCAAAATCAAGAAATACGAATGATATCGGTGATACGTATGTTGAGATCAGTATCAGTGAACAACGTATGTGGTGCTATAAAGATGGGAATTTGATTGTTGATACACCGGTGGTAACAGGAAATGTATCAAAAGGTTATGATACTCCATCCGGAAGTGTGTGGGCTATCGATGCGAAAAAGCAGGACGCGGTTTTGAAGGGGGAAGGATATGAACAGCCTGTTACATACTGGATGCCATTTGTAGATAATGTAGGAATCCATGATGCGGATACCTGGCGATCCGAGTACGGTGGGGAGATTTATAAGACCAACGGATCACATGGCTGTGTAAATACCCCGACGGCAAATGCAGAGAAAATATTTAATGCGGTTGAAATTGGTACACCGGTTATTGTATACTGATGAGGAGTAATTTAAAAGAGATTACACTGCGAGGATGTAGTATATGAGAACCGCTGCAGGTACTTCCAGCGGGAAGAATCTGCAACGGTTCTCTTTTATTTAAAAGAAGAGAAAGCGAGGGAGATGACATTATGAAAATAGTAGTTCTGGCAGGAGGAACCAGCACAGAGAGAGATGTATCAATTGTGTCAGGAACAGAGGTATGTAAAGCACTTCGCTCAAAAGGACATCAGGCAATCCTGATTGATGTTTTTTTTGGAAAAGAGGGAATAGATCCGAGTAACGCCTTTCCTCAGGAGTATGATATAGAGAAAGAAGTAGAATATATCAAAAGCTTTAACTGTAAAGTAAAAGAAGCAATTGCGGCAAAAAAAGAATTTTTCGGACCGGGAGTTCTTGCTGTATGTAAAGCAGCGGATGTGGTATTTTTGGCACTTCATGGAGCGAATGGGGAAGATGGAAAGGTGCAGGCAGCGTTTGATCTGTATCATATTCCTTATACGGGGACCGGTTATCTGAGCAGCGCCATGGCCATGGATAAGGGAATTACGAAAAAAATGTTCAGTATCAGCGGGGTACCCACACCAAAAGGAATCGAACTGCAAAAAGGTAAATGCAGCAGGAATCTGGCGGATTATGGGATGGACTTTCCTGTAGTGGTAAAAACCTGCTGTGGTGGTTCCAGCGTGGGTGTATATATTACCCATAACCAGAAAGAATATGAGGAAGCTCTTGACGGGGCTTTTTCCTACGAAGATCAGGCAGTAGTGGAAGAGTACATTCAGGGAAGAGAATTTTCTGTAGGTGTTGTGGATGGAAAAGCATATCCGGTGATCGAGATTGCACCGGTAGAGGGATTTTATGATTATAAAAACAAATATTCTGCAGGTGCTACCGTGGAAACATGTCCGGCAGTACTGACAGAGGAGCAGACTCTTCGGATGCAGAAATATGCGGAAGAAGGATGCAGGGTGCTGGGGATCGAAGGATATGCCCGACTGGATTTTCTCATGAAAGAGAACGGAGATATGTATTGCCTGGAAGCAAATACCTTGCCTGGTATGACACCGACCAGTCTCTTGCCGCAGGAGGCCGCAGCTCTTGGAATAGATTACGCTTCTCTGTGTGAAGAACTGATCCGGATTTCACTGAAAAGATATGGAGAGGAAGAAGAATGAAAAATCTCACATTGGAACATATAGCACAGGCCTGCAGTGGTATTTACTGTGGACCGGAAGATAAAAAAGATCGTTGTGTGACATCTATTACATCCGACAGCAGAAAAGCAGAGGAAGGCTGTTTGTTTATACCAATCCCGGGAGCAAGGGTGGATGGACATGATTTTATTCCGCAGGTGATGAAAACCGGTGCTTTGGTCACATTATCTGAGAAACCGTTGGAAGGAGCAGATTTCCCGTATATTCAGGTGGGATCTTCTCTTCAGGCGGTAAAAGATATTGCAGCCTATTATCTGGAACAATTGAAGATTCCTGTAGTAGGAATTACGGGAAGTGTGGGTAAGACAAGCACAAAAGAAATGATCGCTGCTGTGCTGTCACAGAAGTTCCGGGTACTGAAGACTCAGGGGAATTTTAATAATGAACTGGGATTGCCGCTTACGGTATTCCGGCTGAGAGATGAGGATGAGATTGCAGTATTGGAGATGGGCATCAGTGATTTTGGCGAAATGCATCGTCTCGCAGCCATCGCAAAGCCCAATACTTGTGTGATTACAAACATCGGAACCTGTCATCTGGAAAATCTGGGTGACCGGGATGGGGTTTTGAAAGCCAAGACAGAAGTTTTTGACCATTTACAGAAAAATGCAGCTGTGATCTTGAATGGTGATGATGACAAACTGGCAACTGTGAAAGAAGTGCAGGGAAGATCACCGGTATTTTTTGGATTGGATCCGTCCCATCCGGTTTATGCGGACCAGGTGGAGAGCAGAGGGTTAAAAGGAATCTCCTGCAGAATCCACACGCCGGAAGGTTGCTTTTCTGTGGTAGTACCGATTCCGGGACAGCATATGGTATACAATGCATTGGCAGGAACGGCGGTAGGACTGACTTACGGAATGAAACTGGAAGATATTAAAAAAGGAATTGAAAGTCTTCAGCCGGTCAGCGGTCGTTTTCATATCATTGATACAGAAAGATATACGATTGTAGATGATTGTTATAATGCCAATCCCATGTCCATGAAAGCTTCTCTCGGAATCCTGAAGGATGCTCTGGGAAGAAAGGTGGCTGTTCTTGGAGATATGGGAGAATTGGGGAAAGAGGAAGCAGCGCTCCATGGAGAAGTGGGAACCTTTGCAGGAAACAGCGGAATTGATCTGCTGATCTGTGTAGGTGAACTGTGTACTCATATGGCACAGGCTGCAAGCGACGCAGCGCAGACAGCAGGAAATCCGCTTCAGGTGGTACATCTTAAAAGCCTGGAAGAACTTCTCGAAGAATTGCCTGAGCTGCTGTGTGAAGGAGACACCGTATTGGTAAAAGCATCACATTTTATGCATTTTGAGAAAGTGGTGGATGCACTGCAGAAATAATCGAGGTGCTATGAGAATAAGAAGGGGGTTGCAGTATGAGCCAGATCATGTTAAGTAATGATTTTAAGGTTACAGCAAATTTTCCGATTCAGTTTACATCCAAAGCTTCCTATGAAGATACACATACAAGATGTCGAACGATAGACTTTTTATATGAGAAAGAGGCATGTGAACTTGCGGAGAGAAAGATAATTGTGGATTTCTCATTTCCTGTTTTGGATATATGTGGAAAGTGGTTTCCGACCTGTGGGTTTGACAGAGCATTAAAAGCAGACTGGTTCCCGGGAGCCGAATCCATGACTTCGATATCTGCTCCTGTAATCTGTTTTTATAATCAGAACGGAGAAAATAAATATACAATAGCACTTTCAGAGATCAAGCAGAAAGTAGTTATGAAGTATGGTGTACACGAGGAAGACGGAACGATGCTTTGTAAAACAGAGATACGGCTGCCCAAGGGGTTATATCCACAGGAGTATCATCTGAAAATCTGGGAGACAGTGAGGGTTGAGCCCTATTGGGAGTCAATTAGCAGAGTAAGCAGGTGGTGGGAAGAAGATCATGATCTGGATATTCTGAAAGTCCCGGATGCGGCAAGACAGCCGCTTTACTCTTTCTGGTATTCTAAGCATCAGCAGGTAGATGCGAAAAATATTGAGAAAGAAAGTATGCTGGCATCGCAGATGGGATTCCCCACTATTATCGTAGATGATGGGTGGCAGACGGATGACAGTAATCGAGGATATGCATTCTGCGGAGACTGGGAACCATCAGAGAACAAATTTTCGGATTTTCCTTCTCATGTGAAAAAAGTGCAGTCCATGGGTATTCGGTATCTGATGTGGTTTTCTGTACCGTTTCTCGGAAAAAATACGAGAGCTTGGGATAAATTTCACAATAAGCTTCTGTGCTATGATGAAGTGCAGCAGGCAGGCGTTCTGGATCTGAGATATCCTGAAGTAAGAGAGTATTTAAAAGACATCTATGTAAAAGCAGTGAAAGAATGGAGAATTGACGGGCTGAAGCTTGACTTTATCGATGAGTTTTATTTGCGTCCGGAGAGTCCTGCATTTTCAGAAGGGATGGATTTTGCAGATGTGCAGGAGGCTCTTGATGTATTTTTGACAGAGGTGATTAGAGAACTGAAAGCCATCCGCCCGGATATTCTCATTGAATTCCGGCAGAGATATATCGGTCCGCAGATTCGAAAATATGGCAATCTGCTCAGAGTGACAGACTGTCCCGGTTCAGGAATCAGTAACCGAGTAGGAACCATAGATCTGCGTCTGTTGTCGGGAGAAACGGCTGTCCATTCCGATATGCTGATGTGGCACAGAGAGGAAAAGCCGGAAGATGCAGCTCTGCAGATCATAAGCTGTATTTTTTCGACGGTTCAGATTTCTGTTGAGCTGGAAAATATTACAGAACCAATAAAAGAAATGCTTACCTTCTGGATGAAGTTTATGCGCAGTCATGTGGATTTACTACAAAAAGCAAAGATTCAGCCTCAGGAGCCGGAAAATCTGTACCCTCAGGTAAGGGTGGAAGAGGAGCATACCAGAATTCAGGTACATTACAGTCGGGGACGGATACTTGATCTCAGAGAAGCTCCTGAAAATGTATACTATATTCATGGGACGAAAGAAGAAGAGATTTGTCTGCGTTTACCGCAGGAGGATGCTTTCACATACAAGGTAATGAACTGTAAAGGAAAAATGACAGGTCAAGGCCAATGGACTCGGGAAAAATGGGATAATCTGTTGGTACCGACCGGCGGTATGATTGAAATAAAAAGAGTAAAATGAGAGGTACGAGTAATGTATACACCGGATGAAAAACGATATCAGACAATGAAATATAATCGCTGCGGAGAAAGTGGCTTAAAGCTTCCAACAGTGTCTCTGGGTTTCTGGCATAATTTTGGAGATACCGGAGTATATGAAAATATGCGTCGGCTCTGTTTTACGGCTTTTGATCATGGAATTACTCATTTTGATCTTGCCAACAACTATGGTCCGGAGCCGGGCAGTGCGGAGAGCAATCTGGGGAAAATATTGAAAGAGAATTTTTTTGCATACCGCGATGAATTGATCATCAGCTCGAAGGCGGGATATGAGATGTGGCCGGGACCTTATGGAGACGGCGGAAGCAGAAAATATCTTCTGGCAAGTCTGGATCAGAGCCTGAAGCGCATGCAGCTGGATTATGTGGATATTTTTTATCATCACAGAATGGATCCGGAGACTCCGCTGGAAGAAACGATGAGTGCCCTGAATCAGGCGGTAAAAAGCGGAAAAGCTCTGTATGCGGGATTATCCAATTATGATGGTCCTACCATGGAGAGAGCATGTGAGATTTTGAAAGATCTAAAGTGCCCCTTTGTAATCAACCAGAATTCTTACAACATTTTTAATCGAACCATTGAACAGAATGGACTGAAAAAAATGGCAGAGGAAAAGGGCAAGGGAATCATTTCTTTCAGTCCTCTGGCACAGGGAATGCTGACGGATCGGTATCTGAATGGAATTCCTTCAGACAGCCGTGTGATGACAGATGGACGTTTCCTGAAAAAAGAGAATTTCACAGATGAGAAAATCGGACAGATCCGCCGACTGAATGCATTGGCAGCGGAACGGGGAGAAAGCCTTGCGCAGATGGCACTGAAATGGGTGATCAAAGACCAGGTAGTGACCAGTGTGCTGATCGGTGCTTCCAAACCGGAACAGATACTTGAAAATCTGAAAGTACTGGACAGTGCGCCGTTCACAGAAGAAGAATTAAAGAAAATTGATGAAATTTCGATCGGCTAAATTTTCTGCGCGCTTCCTCACGTTATAAAATGGCAACGGCAGGTGCGTATGTTGTGCGATGTTGATTATAGTATGAATTATAGTGATTTACAGACCGCAGATTAAAAAACGTACTATATACAACAATAGTTCCGTATGCGTTTATGGTGTTTCGCCAATAAAGTAGAATGGTTCATGGAAATATGTCCCGCCTGCCAATGTCATTGGGGAAAGTGCGCCTGAAGATCCAGCGTTTACGTAGACTTAGGCACGACGGCTTTCCGGAGTGTCTTAGTCGGAGTTAACGCTTAGCTGAGGGCAAACGACCTGACATCGGCAGGCGGGACATATTTCCATGAACCGCACTACTTTATTAACATTTCATTCTTTTTCAACGTTTCTAATATTACATTTCTTGTATATTTCCCAATGAATTTTTTATCTTCTTTTGACAACTCGGATGGGATGATTGGTTTGCAGTATTCGATCACCACATGTGTCTTTTTGATCTTTGGAAATTGCTTTTCAAAAATCGAGCAGGTATTGTTCATTGCAATCGGCACGATGGGACAATTGGTTCTGGTGGCCAATTTAAAGCTGCCCTCGTGAAATTCCATGAGATCCAGATCGCTCTCCGAGCGGTTTCGGGTTCCTTCCGGAAAAATACAGATGGAAATACCGGATTTAATCTTTTCGATACCTTCCAGTATGGTTTTCATTCCTTTTTTGATGTCTTTTCGGTCAAGGAAGAGGCAGTGAAGATAGCGCATCCAGTTGGAAAGAAGCGGTATCTTTTCCATCTCAGCCTTTGCCACATAACCGGTCAGCTGAGGACAACGGGTGTAAGTAAGAAGAATATCAAAGAAACTCCGATGGTTTCCTATATAAAGAACAGCCTGATCTTTGGGGACATTTTCTTCGCCAATCACAGTAACTTCTACTCCTGTAATCCAGAGAATAAATTTAAAAACAGCCTGGATGATCCGGAGAGAACTGATATCTTTGGCATGAGGATTAAATTTGCCTATGATCCATTCCACGATCAAAATCGGGATGGACAAAATCAAATATCCCACAACGCAAATGCAGATTAATAAAAAACGTATCATAAGTACCTCCCATGCCTGATAGACTAACTATCTAAAATCATTATGATGTTGGGGCCAAAAGCTTTTGTCCCTTGTCTCATCATTATACAGGAATGTTTGCAAAAAATCCACATAAAATAATAGCGATAAACAGGAAGGAAGAGCTATGGGAAAAAGGCTGTCATTTGTCTTTTTAATTATGCTGCTGGCTTTTTGTATTGTGGGATGCAGCGTGATAAGGAAAAAGACAGGGGAGGAGAAAAAAGTGGACTATACGGTGGTTAAAAAAGAAGAATTGCCTCCGGAAGTCAAAAAGGTAATTGAAATAAAAAAGCAGGAAGAATTTCAGATGTCTTATCAGTGTGAAGGAGAACTTTATCTGATGAGAGGGTACGGGATTCAGAGTACGGGAGGATATAGTATCCAGGTGGAATATGTGACGGAAAACAATGAGGAAATTCATATAAAGACAAAGCTTGTGGGACCTGAATCGAGAGAAGAACAGAAGGATGCCATATCCTTCCCATATATTGTGGTGAAAATAGAGAAAAGAGATAAGAAAATTATTTTCGATTGAGGAGGAAAAAAATTGGAGTTAGTAAAAAAGACAATCCAGATGCTGCGTACCAAGAGCGAGGCGGCCAATCAACTTACTTTTGACGAGGATTTCAATGTACCGGACAATAAACCGGATATCAGTCGGATGATACAGAAAAAAGGTGAGATTAAAATTGAAGAAGTACAGGTAAATGAAGGAAAAGCACTTATCAACGGAGCTCTGCATTTCCGTCTTTTGTATGTGGCAGATACGCCGAGAAAACAAATCTGCAGTATGGAAGGGAAACTTCCGGTTTCGGAAACACTTCATTTAAATGGACTGAAAAGTGGTGATAAGGTCTGTCTGAAATGGGAAATCGAGGATCTTACGCTTCATGTGATTAATTCCAGAAAACTGAATATTAAAGCCATCGTAGGTTTTCAGGCGTCGGTGGATGAACAGATGGAAGTACAGTTTCCGACAGAAGTGAAAGAGCAGCCGGATCTGTCGGAGAAAAAAAGAAATGTCCGTGTGCTGGCTCTCGGAGTACATAAAAAGGATACATTGAGAAAAAAAGAAGAAATTACGCTTGCTTCCAATAAGCCAAATATTCATGAAATTTTATGGAGTGACATTGAAATAAGGGGCATGGATCTGCGAGCTGATGAGGGAAAGGTGACGGCAAAAGGAGAGTTGTTTCTTTTTGTTTTATATGCGGGAGACGATGATACCAATCCGCTTCAGTGGCTGGAACAGACCATTCCATTTTCCGGTGAGGTGAACTGTACAGGATGTACGATGGATATGATACCTTATATCAGTACATCGATTCTTCAGACGAATCTGGAAGTAAAACCGGATGCTGACGGGGAAGAACGGGTTTTGCAGGCAGATGTGGTATTGGAACTGGATATGAATATATTTAAAGAGGAGACGGATACCATACTAATGGATGTGTATACGCCCAAGAAAGAATGTATCCCGGTAAGAAAAGAGGAAATGTTGGAACAGCTTCTGGTGAAAAATGATTCAAAATGCCGGGTGAATGACAGAATTCCTGTGCAGGAAGCCAGAGGAAAAATTCTGCAGATCTGTCACAGCGAAGGCACTGTCAAAATGGATGATGTCAGTATTGTGGAAAATGGAATCCGGGCAGTAGGAATTATCCAGGTAAGAATTCTTTACAGTATCAGCGACGACAATATGCCATTTTATTCTATGGAGACAGCAATACCGTTTACCCATGTGATTGAAGCGGAGGGAATCGGAAAGGATTGTGCATTCCGTTTGCAGGCAGAAATGGAACAGCTTTCGACTATGATGTTGGACAGCAGTGAAATCGAAGTAAAAGCAGTGATGAACCTGAATGCCCTGGTGCTTCGCCAATGGAGAGAACAACTGATTACAGATATCCAGGAAAAAGAATTGGATCTGGAGAAACTGGAACAAATGCCGGGTGTAGTGTGTTATATTGTACAGCCGGAGGATACTTTGTGGGATATTGCAAAACGATTCTATACAACAGTAGATTCCATCCGTGAATTGAATGAACTGGGAGAGGAAGAGCCGCATCAGCAGCAGCCACTTTTAGTGGTAAAAAAGGCGGATAATTAGTAAAAAATCGGGAAGAAATATTAAAAATGCTAGAAATACAGAAAAAAGTAAGGTTGCTTTTTAAAAAAAAGAAGAGTAAGATAAATACGAAAGAATATTGTATACAAAGTACATAAAAAAACATGTTTATCACAGAATACAAAAGAAAAATAACACAGGAGGAGAACGTATGAAGTTAAGAGCATATGCGAAAATTAATCTGGGGCTTGATGTTCTTCGAAGGAGAGAAGACGGATATCATGATGTAAAAATGATTATGCAGACCATTCAGATGTACGATATGTTGGAAATGGAAAAATCAGAGCAGCCGGGGATTCATCTTACAACAAATCTGAGTTATATTCCGGTAAATGAGAATAATCTGGTATATAAAGCAGTAAAACTGCTGATGGATCAGTATAGGATAGAAGAAGGGATAACGATCAGTCTGAATAAGTTTATTCCGGTAGCGGCCGGGATGGCAGGAGGAAGTTCTGATGCTGCTGCAGCATTGGTGGGAGTGAATCGAATGTTCCAGCTGGGTCTTACCAGGCAGCAGCTGATGGAACTGGGAGTAAAAATCGGAGCTGACGTTCCATACTGTGTGATGAGAGGGACAGCGCTGGCGGAAGGAATCGGAGAAAAGCTGACAGCGCTGCCGCCTATGCCGCAGTGCTACGTGTTGATTGGAAAACCGGGAATCAGTGTATCTACAAAATTTGTATATACCAATCTGAATCTGGGACCGGATACACATCATCCGGATATTGATGGCATGATTCAGGCACTGCAGAATGGGGATTTATACGGTATCACGGACAGGATGGAAAATGTGCTGGAAAGTGTGACGATTCCTGCATATCCTGTGATCGATACGATCAAGGACCATATGAAAGCCCATGGCGCTGTCAACGCCATGATGAGCGGAAGTGGTCCTACGGTATTTGGAATCTTCGATGATAAAGAAAAGGCGGAATATGCATGTGAAAAGCTAAGAGAAAGCATGCTGACGAAACAAACCTTTTTGACAACTGTTTTTAATAATGGAGGAACACCAGATGACAAGTGATTTTCATGTAAATATGAATGAATATTTGCCGCTTCGTGATGTAGTATTCAATACACTTCGGCAGGCAATTTTGAGAGGAGAACTGAAACCGGGAGAGCGTTTGATGGAGATTGCTCTGGCCAATCGGCTGGGAGTAAGCAGGACACCGGTACGGGAAGCAATCCGGATGCTGGAATTGGAAGGTCTGGTGATCATGATTCCCAGAAAAGGTGCACAGGTCGCTCAGATTACAGAACAGGATTTGAATGATGTGCTGGAAGTGCGTCTGGGACTGGAAGAACTGGCTGTAAGATTTGCTTGTGAGAGAATCACAGATGAAGAAATCAAAGAACTGGGACTGGCTGTAAAGGAATTTGAGAAAAAAATGAGAGAGGATGATTTGTCTACTCAGGCAGAAGCAGATGTAAAATTTCATGAGATCATCTATGGTGCCACTCATAACAGAAGACTGGTACAGATCATCAACAATATCCGGGAACAGATGTATCGTTATCGTATCGAATATCTGAAAGATGTGGAAAGCAGGAAAACACTGGTGAAGGAACATTATGAAATATGTGATGCGCTGAAACACCGGGATGCAGAAAGCGCAGTGGAAAAAATGTGCATTCACATCAAAAACCAACAGGAAGCAATTCGCCGAAGTCTGGAAAATGAGTAAGAAATAAAAAGAATAATTACACAAATTTCGGGATATCTTAATGTGGTAATACATTATGAGTTACTCGACAAATGGGAGGCGAGAATTTTGAAAACAGCGGTTTCCCCGAAATTAGGTGTAAATGAAGCGTGGTTCCGCAGTCGCTGTGAAGGGTGTGACGATATCAAATTACGCCCCATGCATTTGGGCGACAGAGGTCAGGTGGCATGTCTGGCTATTTATGTGGAAGCGGCAGTCAGTAACCTCATGCTGGAAGAATCCATGCTGGGACGTTTGATAAATCAGCTGCGTGAAATGTCCGAAAGGGAACTCAGAGAGTGTCTGGAACAGGATGCGCTGGGAATTTCAGATGCATTTCCACTGGATACACTGGAAGATGGATTGCGGGGAATGCTTGCCGGCAATCTGATCCTGATCATTAACGGATTTGATAGAATCTTGAAAATCGGCAGCAAAGGGTATCCCGGGAGATCTGTGTCGGACGCGGAATCAGAGAAAGTGCTGAGAGGTTCTAATGAAGGCTTTTGTGAATCCGTGAAGCAAAATACTGCTTTGATCAGAAAAAGAATCCGCAGTACCGGTCTGAAAGTAGAAGAAATTTTTCTGGGGGAAAGGTCGGATACAGTGACCGCAATCCTGTATATGGAAGAGCTGGCATATCCGCAGATATTGGAAAAGCTTAAAGCAGCACTGGAAACATATGAGATTGATGGTGTGCTTGACAGTGGAATATTGGAGCAGCTGGCGGAAGAAAACTGGATTTCTCCGTTCCCCCAGTTTCAGACTACTGAGCGGCCCGATCTGGCGGCCATGGAACTTCTGGAAGGAAGGATTGTGATTCTGAGTGATAATTCGCCTGTGGCACTGATTGTCCCGGCAGTATTGAATGATTTTATGAGGGTCAGTGAAGATCGATACAATCGGTTTGAAATTGCCTCGTTTCAGAGGCTGATCCGTTATGCAGCTATGATTTTCGCAGTAATGCTATCCGGCACATATCTGGCAGTGACAGGATTTCATACAAGCATTCTTCCGACAAATTTGCTTCTTTCCTTTGCAGAAGCCAGGAGAGGCGTGCCATTTCCCGGGCTGCTGGAGGTCCTGTTTATGGAACTGGCCTTTGAACTGATACGGGAAGCAGGAGTTCGTATGCCGGGACCGCTGAGTGGGACCATAGGAATTGTGGGGGGATTGATTATTGGTGACGCAGCAGTCAGTGCAAATCTGGTAAGCCCCATGGCGGTGGTGATTGTTGCTTTGAGCGCACTCAGTTCCTTTGCAGTTCCCAATGAAGAATTTGCGGCTGCTTTTCGTATTATAAAATATGGCTTTATTCTTCTGGGAGGAACGCTGGGGATGTTCGGGATTGTTTCGGCTGCCTATCTTCTCCTGGGACATCTGGCCGGGCTGAGCAGTTTTCAGATCCCGTATCTGATGCCTTTTACAGGGAAGGGAATACAGGAATATCGTGGAGAAAAGAATTCTGTATTTCGCGGACCTTTAAGGACGATGAAATATCGTCTTATCTATGCACAGAGAGATCAGAGAATACGACTCAGAAAGAAAAAGGAGGAGCAGGATGTTTGCGGATAATCAGAGAATATCCGGTATACAGATGGAGCGGCAATTTTTCCTGGCATATCTTGGTCCGGTAATTTTATGGATCGCTCCGCTTCTTCCGGGAAGATATGGAATGTTTGGTATTTTAACCGGTTCTTTCCTGCTGTGTATATGGGTGTTTTTTCTACTGCGGCAGCCACATGTTTGTCGATATCCTGAAAAATATTGGGGAAAGTTCATGAGTTGGGTGATTGCGCTTATTTATGAAAGTTATCTGATCTTGACAGGAGGATGGCTGGCAGCTTCTATAGGAAAAATTTTGCAGGAATATATGATACAGGGAATTCCGGGATGGCTGATCGTGGCTTTTGTTGTGCTGACAGCACTGTGCGGAAATGCCACTCTGCAGACAAGAGGAAGATTTGCACAGACTGCCTGGCCAGTGGTGGGCGGAATCGTTTTTCTGATGTTGCTGCTTGCGGCATTTCAAGGGCAGGGAGGTTATGGACAGGAAGTACAAATACAGCAGCATATGACAAATGGGACAAGTATGATGATTCAGGAAGAACCGATCTGGGATCGGAATATGATCTTTCAAACAGGCAGGAATGCAATAATGTTTGTGTCCGGTCTTCTGGGAATTGTATTGATCCCGTTTGCACAACTGGAATATGACAGTGGTGCAAAATCTGCTGATCATATAGGAATTCCTTTTAAAATCATGGGGAAAACAGTTTTGTGGACAGGTATGATTGTTGTTTTGTTACAAGCTGTTTACGGAAATGCGGGAGCAGAGATGTTGGCGTATCCGGTTTTGAATTTGATGGCAGGGGTGAGGATACCTGGAGGATTTATCAGGAGAATGGATATGATTTTTCTGGCAGTTCTTTTATTCTCGCTTCTGTTTTCTCTGGGGAGTATTTTTTTCTACAGCAAATGCATTGTTTATAGAGTCAGAGGAAAAAAAGAGAGGGGGATATGGGGAAGCATCCCGGCGGCGATATTTTGTTTTATCCTGGGAACGATTGACCTTAACGGCCGGTCCCCGATACAGGACTACGTAGGAATTGTTTCCTGTATCTATCTGCCGATATTTTTGACCTTGACATTCTGCAATGCTTTGTTGAGAAGGAGACCATATGGAAAACAGAAAAATCAGGTGTAAATTCTGGAAATCCTGCATTGTGTCAGTGATAATAACGATTCTGATACCCGGGTTGTCAGGATGTCAGATTATAGAACCGGAAAAAAGAGCTTATCCGCTTGTGGTAGGCATTGACTGGCAGCAGGGAGAGTACCGGATTTATCTGGGGATGGCACAGCTTGCAGTCAGTACCGGACAGGGAAAAGAAGGGGGAGAAAATCAGAGAGGGGATGAGGAGGGAGCTCTTCTGCTTACAGGAACTTCTCAGGAAGAAATCATGGAATTATATAACCAGACTCAGGAATTGTATCTGGACCCGGGACATGTACAGGCAGTGATTTTTGGCAAAGGTATTCTGTGCGAGAAGGAACAGATGGTGCATGTACTGGAAGGAATGGAGACAGAAGTCAGTCTGGGAAACAGCGCCTATGTATTTGGAACGGAAGATATGAAAACAATCATGGGAACCAATGGGAATCAGGTGGAATCCCTGGGTAAATATTTGTCGGGAATTAATGAGAATCGGACGGAAGATATTCATCCCATCACACTTTCACAGATGTATCGGGAGCTTCACAATCAGGGGAAGATCCTTCAGATTCCCGAAATTGCTATGGATGGTGAAGAACTTATAATACAGAAGAGCAAAGAAACTTCATAATAATCAGACAAAAAAATGTAAATTCCGGAATAAGCGGAAGGTAAGCGGGCAATCCTCCAGATAGGATCGGATATTCTTGCAGGATATTCGGAATAAGGAGGAGATTAAGTTGATAGTCAGATCGTCGAACGATAGATTGTCAAAATGCAGGAAAAAAAAGTGTTTTTGTACAGCAGCAATACTGGCAATCTGTATTTGTACGGTGATATTGGGCTTTCCGTCCCATAAAGAGCAGGAAATGCAGGAAAAGATAGCAGGAGAAATATTGAGATTCCGGGTTGTGGCAAACAGTGACAGTGTTACGGATCAGGAAACAAAACAAAAAGTAAAGAATGCTGTTCAAAATGAACTGGGAAAGATTCTGGAAAATACAGACAGTTTAGAGGAGACCAAAGAACAAATTCTGGGACAGATGGGAAGAATTGATCAGACGGCAAAAGCAGCTGCAGGTACGGAGAAAATAAAAGTATCTCTTGCGGCAGATTGGTTTCCACAACGTGTATATGGAAAATATACATTCCCAGAAGGTGAATATGAGACGTTGCGGGTGGAGATTGGAGAGGGAAAAGGGCATAATTGGTGGTGTGTCCTTTATCCCGGACTATGCTATGGAGATGCTGTACATCCGGTGGCAGATGAGGAAGGAGAGGAGCAGCTAAAGCAGGTACTGGATGAAGAAAGTTATGATTTTCTTTTGTATCCGGCAAAAACCAGAATTCGATTTCGATGGTTTTGAGACTTGAATTCTTCTCCGGGAACGGTTAGAATGATAAAAAGCAATCATAATAACAGGATGGAGAAAAAGAATGAATATAGATTCCAATGCTCCTATTGGCGTGTTTGATTCCGGTATTGGCGGCCTTACGGTTGCAAGAGAAATCATGAGAAATCTGCCGATGGAGAAAATTGTATATTTTGGTGATACCGCTCGAGTGCCATACGGAAGTAAATCAAAAGAAACAGTCATCCGATATTCCAGACAGATCGTACGTTTTTTACAGGGACAGAATGTAAAAGCAATTGTGGTAGCCTGTAATACAGCCAGTGCGCTGGCATTGAGTACTTTGGAAAAAGAGATTGAT
This sequence comes from Lachnospiraceae bacterium, assembly GCA_004556655.1. Taxonomy (GTDB): domain Bacteria; phylum Bacillota; class Clostridia; order Lachnospirales; family Lachnospiraceae; genus Oliverpabstia. Next base: position 35,500 of record SFGF01000017.1, read on the forward strand.
ATTCCCATTATCGGTGTGGTGAAACCGGGAGCTAAGGTGGCTGCCCGGACTACTGTGAGTAAACGGGTGGGAGTGATCGCCACGGAAGCTACGATTCACAGTGGTCTGTATACAGAATTGATCCAGAAGATCGATCCTGAGATTTCAGTGGTGGGTCAGCCCTGCCCTCTTTTCGTGCCTCTGGTGGAAGAAGGATGGAGAAAAGATCCGATCACAGAGATGGTGGCACGCCGTTATCTGAAAGAACTGCAGAAACAGGATATCGATACGCTGATCCTTGGGTGCACTCATTATCCTTTACTGAGGGGATTGATCGGAGAAATTATGGGAGAACATGTTCGGCTGGTGAATCCGGCATACGAAACATCCATGACTTTAAAGCAGCTTTTGACAGAGCAGAATCTTTTGAATCAGGGCAGCGTAGAGGAAGAATTTCCGTACCGTTTCTATGTGAGCGATGCAGCTGAAAAGTTTAAAAGTTTTGCCAATTCTATTCTGCCATACGATGTGGAACGTACCAAGCAGATTAATCTTGAGGAGTACTAAAATATTATGACAAAAGAAGTGCTGATACATATGAAAGGGCTTCAGTCCATCAAAGATATGCAGGAACAGGGGGAAGAGCCCCTGGAACTGATTACAGCAGGTGAGTACTATTTTCGCAATAAGACCCATTATCTTCTGTATGATGAAGTTATGGATGGTTTTACGGAACCGACTCATAATATGATAAAAATCCGTCCCGGTCTTATGGAAGTGAGAAAACGTGGGGTAGTGAATGTGAATATGATTTTCGAGAAAGATAAGAAAAATGTGGCATTCTATAAAACTCCTCTGGGAACGCTTGAGATGGATATCACGGCTACCCGGGTTATGATGGCTGAGACAGAAGAATGGATGGAAATTCAGGCTGAATATGCACTGGGAATGAATGGAAATGCTGTTGCAGACTGTGTGATGCAGATTCGTGTGACGCCGAAAGGAAACAAAGAGGCTGCGAGGTTCTTTGCGTAAAGAAAGTATAAAAATTGCCGTATCAAAAGGATGACACGGCAGTTTTTTTATTTCTGAGTTGTTTCTGCGGCCTTTAGAATTTTTCTTTTCATTCGTTTGAAGAAGCCGACTTTCTGTGGTGGAGTTGCCAGAGGCCCCCGTACTCCCCGTACATCAGTGATATAGATACCGCTTACGGTTGCTTTCACTTCTTTTTTTACCGGAATCAGATCGTAGACTTTTTCATCTGCTACAAGCACCATGATCCTTGGTCCGATTTTAGCTTTTACGATGGGCAGTTTGGAACGGCGCATCAGTCTTGGTGTTTGGTCAATGACCATCTGTGGCAATCCGGAATCTTTAATCGGTAAACGCTTTTTGTCAATGATCAGCATCGTCGTCGTCTGCTTTGCAGCTTCAATCTGCTCCTGTCTCTCTGTCTGCTTTTTCTGTGCACGTTTTCCGAGAAAATAAAGAACTACCAGAACCGCGGCCAGGACGATTATAATAATCAATAATATCTGCCAGACTTTCATATTCTTCCTCCTGTGGTGAAATGGTTATTACGCTTTTTCCATTTTATCACTGAAATAGGGAAAAGGCAATTGGATTTTCCAGAAAAACAAAGAAGAATAGAATGTTATGAGTAAATGAAAGAAAAAAGATAGAAATAAAATGTAGCAATTAGATGGATTCATGGTATAATAAAAGTGATTGTCGATTATAAAGTACGCAGAGGATGGATTGAAATATGAGTGAAGAGAAAAAGAGCAGCAGGCCTCCTATGACTGAGGAGGAAAGACAGAAAAGAATAGAAAGATTGCGCAGAGAGCGGCGGCGTAAGCGAAGGAGACAGGCTATGATCATGCGTGCCATTGTGCTGGGAGTTTTGATCCTGATCTTAGTCGGTGCGATTGTACTGATTTCATTTCAGGTAAAAAGGTCAAAGCAGAAAAAAGCAGAGGAAAAGGCACGTCAGGAAAAGCTGATCCAGGAAGAAGAAGAGAGAAACAGACAGCGGAAAGAAGCGATTGCTGAAGCTGATATCATGGCGATGGGATATGATTATGACGGTGCCATAGAACTTCTGCGTTCGCTTGAGAATTATGATCAGGATGCAGATATCATTGCAAAGATAGCTGACTATGAAGCAACCAAGTCAACTATGGTGGCTGTAAATATGGATGAGGTTACCCATATTTTTTATCATTCGCTGGTGGTAGATCCGGAAAGAGGATTTGCCGGAGATGACAGCGCTGCAGCCGGGTTTAAACAATGGATGACAACTGTGGATGAGTTTAACAAGATCACACAGGCCATGTATGATAACGGATATGTTCTGGTGGATCTTCATGATCTGGTAAATCAAACTACAGATGAAGACGGCACCGTTCATTTTACGACCAATCAGATCATGCTTCCGGAAGGAAAGAAGCCATTTGTGCTTTCTCTGGATGATCTGTCCTATTATCACAGCTATGACGGACGAGGTACAGCTTCCAAGATGATCCTTGATGAAAACGGAAAGCCGACCTGTGAATATATCCAGGCGGATGGAACTACAGTGGTAGGTGCGTATGACTGTGTACCGCTTTTAGACCAGTTCCTGGAAGAACATCCGGACGGGGCTTATCATGGTGCCAGAGGAACGATTGCTTTGACCGGATACAATGGTATTCTGGGTTACAGAACAGATATTGCCTATAAGACAGGAGAGAATCTCACAGCAGATCAGCAGGCATGGATGGATGATCATCCCGATTTTGACTGGGATAAGGAATGTGCGGAAGCAAAGAAAGTAGCAGAAGGGATGATTGCAGACGGATGGAAGTTTGCAAGCCACACCTGGGGACATATCAGAGTCGGTGATGCCAGTCTTGAATCCATAAAAACAGATACGGAGAAATGGATGAACTATGTGGCACCGCTGATCGGCGGTACGGATACTATTATTTTTGCTCATGGACAGGATCTGGCAGACTGGCATGATTATTCAGCTGACAATGAAAAGTTTGCTTATTTGAAGAGCCAGGGATTTAATTTCTTCTGTAATGTGGATTCTTCTCAGTACTTCCTTCAGATTCGTGACAATTATGTAAGACAGGGACGAAGAAATCTGGATGGTTATCGTCTCTGGAATGATGTACACGGTGAGAAGAACAGAACCAGTGATTTGTTTGATGCTTCACAGATTCTGGATCCGGCCCGCACGGATATGCCGGCATTATAGGATTTAAGAATTGAAAGTACAAGAGAGAGGCAGAACCGGTGGAGAGTGACTGTGATTGCGGACGCTTTTCACCGGTCTCTGTTGTAGGATCAATATTCTTATCAGAAAATGGTACGGTCGAGGATGAAAAAATGAGTGAAACGAATGATCCCAAAGTAAGACAGGAGACGCCGGAAGAGAGGGAACGACGTCTTAGAAAACAGCGGCTGAGGCGGGAGGCACGAAGGAGAAGAAGGCGCAGAGCATTGCTCATCCGGGCGGCTCTGGTAATAGCTGCGGTCGCTCTTGTAATTGTTCTTGTAATTTTAATTTCAGGAAGGAATCGAAAACATTCTGGAAAAGAGGAAAGTAAAAAGGAAAATGCGGAAATACAGGAAGAGATTCCTATGGAGACCGTGGACACCCAGAATGTACTTCATCTTTCTTTTCTTTCACTGATTGCAGATCCTGATACTGCATTTGGTCAGGAAAATGAACAGAGTAGTTCCGTTTTGGATCAAAGCAGACTCACAGTGGATGAATTTAATCAAATTCTACAGCAGCTGTATGATCAAGGTTATATGCTGGTAAGTCTGACGGATCTGGCAGAGTTCGGAGAGGAAGGAGTAATGACAGTAAAAGAACTTCAGCTTCCACAGGGAAAAAAGCCATTGCTTATTTCCCAGCAAAATGTCAGTTATGATCTTGAGTATTCAGGACAGGGATTTGCATCCCGGCTGATCATAGATGATAATGGAAAAATCACCAGTGAGAGAATACAAAGCGACGGAACAATGATAACGGGCGCATATGATATTGTCCCATGTGTAGATGAATTCATAGAAGAACATCCTGATTTCTCACATAATGGTGCCAAAGGAATTCTTGGACTGACAGGATATAATGGCATATTGGGTTATCGGACAGAGGAAGCACTGGCCTCCTCAGAGGGAAATAAGTATGCTTCAAAATATGGGGTGTTTGATACCGCAGAGGAAACGGAAGCCGTTAAGCCGATAATTACTGCATTGAAGAATGAGGGATGGGTATTTGCATGCAATGGATATGGCAATATAAGCTATGCATCCGATCTGGAAAAGATCAAGGCAGATATGCAGCAGTGGAAAAATGGAGTGGAAAGTCTTCTGGGCGAGGTGAATATTCTGCTCTATCCTTACGGGACGGATATTGGAGATGAGAGTACATATGGATCGGATAATGAAAAATATACGTATCTGAAGAATCAGGGATTCTGTTATTTCAGCGCCATGGATATTGGTAGTTCGCGGACGCAGACGACAGAAGAGTATTACAGATGTAATTATAAAAATCTGGATGGGTACCGTATGTACCAGGATTTATATATGGGGGCGGGAAGGTTTACAGGAATTCTGGATTTTGTTTCCGTATATGATCAGAGCAGACCTTCTGTGCCGGCTGAAAATAGTGAAGGAGATGGCGGAGAGAAAAGCAATGATGATTTACAGGAGAAAATCGGAGCTTAGAAACAGGGAAAGTCCGGATGAAGATCATGGAAACTTTGAAAAAAATATGAAATCGGGAAGAATTGCTTTTATTTTTAAAAAAAATATGGTATAACCATGGAGTATAACTGGAATAAAATCAGCTTTTATAACACTGAGACTGTGATATGTAACAGATAAACAGGATGGAGGAGTTTATGAAAAAAAGAGCAGTGATGATTGCACTGCTGTTGACAATGACAATTGCAGCAGCTGGTTGCACGAAAAATTCAGAAGAAACGACAAAGACGGACGTATCTGATACAACAGAAGAGAATGAGACAGAAGCGGAACAGGATACAGAAGAGGCGGATGACGATCAGGAAAAAGAACCCACAACAGCAGAATTGATGGCGGAAATCGATGTGGAGAAATGTGTGACACTGGGCGAATATAAAGGGATTACTGTTGAGAAAACAATTGAACCGGTAACGGATGAGGATGTAGAGCAGGAAATCCAGTCAGCTCTTGAAAGTTACCCGGTTGAGGTTACTAACCGTTCTGTACAGGAAGGTGACACGGTTAATATTGATTATGTGGGCAGAATTGACGGAGAAGAGTTTGAGGGCGGCAGTGATGAAGGAGCTCTTTTGAAAATCGGTTCCGGTCAGTTTATTGAAGGATTTGAGGATGGATTGATTGGCGCATCCAAGGGTGAGACCCGTGTCCTGGCTTTGACCTTCCCTCAGAATTATACGGAAGATTTGGCAGGAAAGGCAGTAGAATTTACCGTTACAGTCAACACGATTAACGAGCCTCTGGAAGAACCTAATGATGAATGGGTAGCAGCAAATATTGAAGGCTATTATACAGTAGAAGAGTATAAAGCAGGCATTCGTTCTGAGCAGGAAGAAAACAATAAGCAGACCGCGGAGGAACAGATGCGTTATACCGCATGGACTACCGTTGTGGATGGGTGTACCATCAATGAATATCCGGAAACTCTGGTGGAGATGGGTAAAAAATTATATACCCGGCAGGCAGAGACTTATGCGCAGTATGCAGGAATGGAGCTGAAAGAGTTTATTGAATCTTCAGGAATCACTCAGGAAGAATTTGATGCAAATGCGGAGGAGTATGGAAAAGATGTAGCAGCGCAGGCCCTGGTAAATCAGGCAATCTGCAATGCGGAAGGATATACGATCGGAGATGAGGCTTATCAGGAAGCAATGACCAACATGCTTGCAGAGTATGGATGTACGGAAGAAGAACTCATTAGTGCTTACGGACAGGATAACGTGGAGCAGAGTATTATGATGAACAGAGTCATTCAGCTGATTCTTGACAATGCTGTGATTGAAGAAGTAGAAGCTGATGCACAGTAAAACCTGAAAAGTAAATGGGAGGGAGCGTTACGGAAATCAGGTAACGCTCTTTTGCGCTTGTGATGTGAAAGAAAGAAGGAGTTTATATGGCTAGGATTTATGAAGGAGTTGGAGATTTGATCGGAAATACTCCTTTGGTTCACCTTGGACAGATGGAGGAACGTTATCAGTTGGATGCTTATATTCTGGCGAAACTGGAATATCTGAATCCGTCAGGAAGTGTAAAGGATCGGACTGCACTGGCGATGATCCGTGATGGAGAAGAGAGAGGGATTTTGAAACCGGGGGCTACGATTATTGAGCCTACATCTGGTAACACAGGAATTGGTCTGGCAGCAGTCGGCATTTCCAGAGGCTACCAGGTGATCCTGACAATGCCGGAAACCATGTCAGTGGAAAGAAGAAATCTGTTGAAAGCTTATGGAGCAAAAATTGTTTTGACAGATGGATCCATGGGAATGGCAGGTGCCATTGAGAAGGCTGAGGAACTCCAGAAAGAAATCCCTGACAGTATGATTGCCGGACAGTTTGATAATCCGGCAAATCCCAGAATGCATCGGGAAACCACCGGACCGGAAATCTGGAACGATACAGACGGAAAAGTAGATATTCTAGTGGCCGGTGTAGGGACAGGTGGAACCATCACAGGAATCGGAGAATATCTTAAATCAAAGAATCCGAAAGTTCAGATTGTAGCAGTGGAACCGGAAGGTTCGCCGCTTTTATCCAGAGGCAGAAGTGGAAGTCATGGGATTCAGGGAATTGGTGCAAATTTTGTACCGAAAGTGATGGATACGGATATCTGTGATGAGATTTGTACGGTTGGTGATATGGAAGCTATCAATTGGGCGAAAGCAATTACAAAGACGGAAGGGATTCTTGTAGGAATTTCTTCCGGGGCAGCCATGTGTGCAGCAGCAGGTCTTGCCAAAAGACCGGAGAATAAAGGGAAACATATTGTAGTGATCTTTCCGGACAGCGGTGACAGATATTATTCTACAGCATTATTTTTATGATTATGAGAGTTGTATACAGTGAAACAATCTGTAAACATTTTTTAAACGAAACAATTTTAAGGAGGAATTTATTATGGAATTAGCAACATTGCAAAAAGACATGGTAGCGGCTATGAAAGCGAAAGACAAAGTGAGAAAAGAAGCGATTTCTTCTGTAATCTCTGCTGTAAAAAAGACAGCAATTGATGAAGGATGCAGGGATGATATTAAAGCAGAGCTGGTTGACAGAGTGATTTTAAAAGAGTTGAAAACGGTGAAAGAACAGATTGATACTTGTCCGGCTGACAGAACGGAACTGAAAGCAGAATATCAGACTCGTTATGATATTATCAGTGAGTATGCACCGAGGCTGATGTCAGCAGAAGAGGTAAAAGCATGTATCCAGGAAAAATTCGCTGAAGTACTGGCTACAGGTAATAAAGGACAGATCATGAAAGCTGTTATGGGGGAACTGAAAGGAAAAGCAGATGGAAAGGTAATCAATCAGGTTGTCAGTGAACTCTGCAAATGAGGTTAAATTAGCTTTTCGAAAAACTTGTCATTTTTCCTCGAAACGTTTATAATAGGAACATCAGGTCGGCAGGAGGAGAATTATGGGAAAGTTTAAAATTGAGAAGGGTGATATCACCACATATGCTGTGGATGCCATTGTCAATGCAGCGAATACGACACTGCTTGGCGGAGGTGGAGTTGACGGAGCCATTCATCGCGCGGCAGGTCCGGAACTGTTGGAAGAGTGCAAGACCCTGAACGGTTGTGATACAGGTAAAGCAAAAATGACAAAAGGATATTGCTTACCGGCAAAATATGTGCTTCATACACCAGGACCTATCTGGCATGGTGGTGATAACTATGAAGATGCATTATTACAGAGCTGTTATCAGCATTGTCTGAAACTGGGCGAAAGTCATGAACTGAAGACAATTGCATTTCCTTCTATAAGTACCGGAGTATATGGATATCCGGTGAGAGAGGCAGCCAGAATCGCAGTTTGGACAATCTGTGATTTCCTCAAGTGGACACAGGTGGTGGAAGAAGTGACGATGGTGTGCCATGATGATCATACTTTGGAGGTATATCAGCAGGCATTGAAAGAATATGAGGAAGAATCATAAATATGATATATTAACAGAGACTCGGCATTTTTTGTGAATGTCAGAGTCTCTGTTTTAGTTCGTGAAAATGTCCAAAAAAATAACTAGAATTTGTTCATAAAGGATGTGGAAAACAACCAACATTTGACGTATACTGTTTGTGCGCTGGATGATTGTAAACTTAAATCATGGAAGACAGGAATTATAAAACAGGAGGAGCGTATTGTGTTTTTTACAATTGACAAATTTCAAAGAAGAGTAGAAGAGCTTGGCCAAAGAAGATATTTCGGTAATCAGTGTATTGCCCCATTTACTTCTATGGAAGGTACACTGCCGATAGACGAAAGCTATCATGAAATTCCGGAAAAGGTTGAAGGAGAACCTTTTGGAATCAATGATTCTTTTATTGGAAGAGACCGTTATCTCTGGCTTGAGAAGGAAGTAAAACTTCCGGAAGCAAAAGAAGGCTGTGAAGTAGTCGGACTGTTTGATTTTGGAGAGACAGGTGGGGGATATAACAGTGGATTTGAATCTCTGCTTTATGTGAATGGACATCCTTATCAGGGTGTAGATACAAACCATAATGAGGTATTTTTCCAGGGAGAAGAAGGAAAGGAAGCAAAACTTACCTTCCTTTTGTGGACGGGACTGGAAGGCGGAGGAGAACACCGTACTTTCTTCCATCAGTGTAAACAGGCTGATTTCGCTTATCTGCATAAGAAAACGGATGAACTTTATTATTTTGCACGTGCTATTACGGAAACTTTGGTGCTTATGGATGCGACCAATGAGCAGTATGAAGATTTGAAAGCTGCTCTGGATCGTGCACTGAAGTGTATCAACTGGGATGAAGATTCTTTCTATGAGACCGTGGATACGGCACATGATGTATTGATGGCAGAACTGGATCGTCTGGAAAAACATACAGATGTGACAGTTAATGTTGTAGGTCATACACATATCGATGTGGCATGGCTGTGGAGACTGAAACATACAAGAGAAAAAGCACAGCGTTCTTTCTCTACAGTGCTTCGTCTGATGGAACAGTACGATGAATATGTGTTCCTGCAGACACAGCCACAGTTATATAAATATGTAAAGAATGACTGTCCGGAATTGTATGAAAAAATCAAACAGCGTGTGGCAGAAGGAAAATGGGAGCCGGACGGCGGTATGTGGGTTGAGGCCGACTGTAATATATCTTCCGGTGAGGCACTGGTTCGTCAGTTCCTTCATGGAACCCGTTTTATCGAAGAAGAATTTGGAAAGAAATGTGAGTACTTGTGGCTTCCGGACGTATTCGGATACAGCTGGGCACTTCCTCAGATCCTGAAACAGTGTGAAATCAGTACCTTTATGACGACAAAGATCAGCTGGAATCAGTTCAATTCTATTCCGGATGACCTGTTTAAGTGGAGAGGTATTGACGGAAGTGAGATTCTTACCTATTTTGTGGATACACCGGATGAAGAGCAGGATATTGATGCAAGATTTTCCACATACAATGGTATGATGACCCCTCGTGCAGTGATGGGAAGCTGGAGAAAGTTCAAGAATAAAGAACTGAGCAAAGATACGTTGATCTCTTACGGATACGGAGACGGCGGCGGCGGAGTTACCAGAGATATGCTGGAGATGCGTCGCGCTATGGATGCAATTCCCGGACTTCCAAACGTGAAAACAACTCAGGCTGGAGAATTTTTCCATAAGATTCATGAGAAAGTGGATAACACAGATCGTTATGTACATACATGGGACGGCGAACTGTATCTGGAGTATCACAGAGGAACTTACACATCTCAGGCATACAACAAGAAAACAAATCGTCGTCTGGAAAATAAGCTGGCTCAGATCGAGTGGCTGTCTTCTCTGGCTTATATTCTGGGAGGAGAATATGCACAGCAGGAACTGCATGACAGCTGGGAGTGCATTCTTTTGCACCAGTTCCACGACATTATTCCGGGATCTTCTATCCATGAAGTATATGAAGATTCCCATGTAAATTATGGCGTGGCAGAGGCACGTGCCGATCAGGTAAAGGAAAAAGCGTTGAAGACTCTTACAAAAGAAGAGGCTCATACATATAGTGTATATTCCACCAACAGCTTTGGAGGAAAAGAACTGGTACTGATTCCGGAGACAGAAACTGGTATCTTTGTGGATGTTGCCGGTGAACAGCTTCAGGCTCAGAGAACAGAAACTGGATACGAAGTTCTGGTTGATGTTCAGCCATTTGCTGCAGTAACGGTCAAATTCCAGCTGGAGGAAAATACAGAATCCAAAGGAGCAGCATTTACGCTTGATGGAAATACATTGGAAACTCCGTACTACTCCATCGCATGGAATGAAGACGGACAGCTTACAAAGATTTATGATAAAGAAGCAGATCGTCAGGTACTGAAAGAGGGACAGTGCGGAAATGTACTGGAAGTCTATGAGGATAAACCTGTAAATTATGACGCATGGGATATTGATATTTTCTATACACAGAAAATGGAGATTGTAAAAGCATCCAACGCACCGGAATTGATTGAGAATGGTGCACTGGAAGCAGTGGTACGGTTTACTTACCAGTATCATAAGTCAACGATTACCCAGGATATGGTGGTTTATAAAGATTCACGGAGAATTGATTTCCGTACCCATGTAGACTGGAATGAGGATCACAGACTGCTGAAGACAGCATTCTATACCGATATTCGTTCTACAAAAGCAACTTATGACATTCAGTTTGGACATGTGGAGCGTCCTACCCACTGGAATAACAGCTGGGATTGGGCACGATTTGAAGTTTGCGGACACAAATGGGCAGATCTGTCAGAAACTGGATATGGTGTCAGTCTGTTGAATAACTGCAAATACGGTTACAACATCAAAGATAATGCCATGAAGTTGAGCCTTTTGAAGAGTGCAAAACATCCGGACACATCCGCTGATATGGGAGAGCATGATTTCACGTATGCTCTGTATCCTCATACAGGTACACCGGTTGATGGGGGAACCATTGAGGCTGCCAATCAGCTGAACCTGCCGGCACAGATAGCAGAGGGCGCATTCGGAGATAGCAGAAGAATCGTTACTGTATCCGGAAATGGTGTACAGATTGATGTGGTGAAGAAAGCAGAGGATGAAGAATGCCTGATTGTCAGACTTCATGAGTGCCGCGGCGGAAAAGAAAAGATCACATTAAAATCTGATTATCCGGTAAAACGGATCGTTCCATGTAATCTTCTGGAGCATGACTGCGGAGAAGCTGTAGATGGCGCTTCTGTAGAATTTGTTGTAAAACCGTTTGAAATTAGAACATTTAAGTTATATTTGTAGGACGGGGGACAGACCCCTGTCCCAGAAAATCAGCCCGGATATGTCACTGACATTTCGGGCTGAAAATACGAAAGGTATGATTATGAAAAAGTCTTATGAGATCGATATGTGCAATGGACCGCTTCTTGGAAAGCTGTTGCTTTTTACACTTCCTCTGATGCTGTCCGGAATCCTGCAGCTGCTTTTTAATGCGGCAGATATTGTAGTTGTAGGAAAATTTTCGGGTAGTCAGGCACTGGCGGCAGTTGGGTCTACCAGTGCACTTATTAACCTGTTTGTCAATGTATTTATTGGATTTTCAATTGGTGCCAATGTGATGGTTGCCCAGTATTTTGGAGCAAAAGATGAGAAAAACGTTCAGGAAACGGTTCATACATCGATATTGCTGGGGCTGCTCGGCGGCATTTTTCTGATTGCAGTGGGCATATTGCTTGCGAAAACTATGTTGATTTGGATGGGAACGCCGGAAGATGTGCTGGATCAGGCAGTTCTGTATATCAACATTTATTTTATCGGAATGCCGGCCATGTTGGTATATAATTTTGGAGCAGCTATTTTGCGGGCTATCGGAGATACACGCAGACCGTTGTATTATCTTCTGACAGCAGGAGTGGTAAATGTAATTCTGAATATGATATTTGTAATTGCTCTGGACATGGGAGTGGCAGGGGTAGCGACAGCTACTGTGATATCTCAGGTGATCTCCGCCAGTCTGATCGTCAGATGCCTGATGCATTCGGAAGGAATGTATCATCTGGATCCGCATAAACTCCGTATTCATAAAGGAAAACTGGCTGGAATCGTCCGGATCGGACTTCCGGCAGGACTACAGGGTGCAGTATTTTCTATTTCCAATGTACTTATCCAGTCTTCAATTAACTCCTTTGGTTCTATAGCTATGGCAGGAAGTACGGCAGCCGGAAATATTGAAGGATTTGTTTATACAGCGATGAATTCGGTATATCAGACAGCACTCAGTTTTGTCAGCCAGAATGTAGGCGGCGGAAAACAGGAGAGAATTCCGAAAATATCATGGGAATGTATGATTATTGTGTTTATCATAGGTGCAGTGATGGGAAATGCGGCATATCATTTCGGTGATCATCTGTTAAGAATATATTCTTCCGATCCTGAAGTGATTCGATACGGACTGACCAGAATGCAGTTGATCTGTCAGGTGTATTTCCTGTGCGGAATGATGGATGTGACGGTGGGTATTCTAAGAGGTATGGGCTATGCGATCATGCCGATGATCATGTCTTTAGCCGGTGCCTGTGGCCTGAGAGTTCTGTGGATTTTTACAATTTTCCACTGGAATCATTCTCTGTTTGTTTTATTCCTTTCCTATCCAATCACATGGGCGGTGACATTTGCGGCACAATTGACCTGTCTCTTGATCGTCTGGAGACGGAAACAAGGTACATGGGCAAGAATCAGACCTGCCGGAAATCGTGCGGATGTCTGAAATATAGGGAAGGAAGGTGATATAATGCGCATGGAAAGCATTCAGGATGCATTGAAGAAGAAGAATATTCTATTTCAATATACGGAAGAAGAGAATCTGGGAAGTCTTGATTTTCAGTTTCGCGGACTTCGCTATCATATCTGGGAATTTTATGAAAACGGAGAATATGGAGTGGATACCAATGTGCGTCATGCCGGCCGGAGTGAAGATATCGGCGGGGATTATGACAGAGAATTAGCAGAATATATTTTAAACTGGCCGGATATGGCAGTACAGGGATAAAGAGCAGCAGGAGCACAATTGCTGCTCTTTATTCATTACAGGAAAATCCCGGAGACGTTTTTAGCTTGGAAGGAGATTGGACATTGAGATTTATTTAAATATAATTTGCCTAATAGGAAAAAAGAAGATAATATATAGATAAGTATTTGTATGTAGAAGGAAAAGATATCTTTATTTTTAGACTGAGAAAAGAAGCTGAGGATTATCTGAAAAAGGTTTTGGTGGAATTATGTTAAATCATTGTGGAACGCTTACGATTAAAACTGACAGGCTGTTGTTAAAAAAGTTCAGTCGTGACTATGCGGAAGATATGTTTTATGGCTGGATGAATGATGAAAGAGTTGCGAAATATACTTCATGGTATGCACATGAAAGTATGAAGGATACTTTTGCTTATGTGGATTACATAATGAAGATAGAAGAAAAAAGATCTTATAATTGGGTAATACAATTTGACGGGCGTATTGTAGGTACGATAAACGTCTGTTATCTGGATGAAGAAACGGAAATTTGTGGAATTGCTTATGCGCTGGCCTATGATTTTTGGGGAAAGGGGATCATATCGGAAGCGTTAAGAGGAGTCGTAGATTTTCTGTTTGAAAAAGTAAACTGTCGTAAAATCATTGCAGGCTGTGACAGTGAGAATATCGGTTCCAGAAAAGTTCTGGAAAAAATCGGAATGAAGCAGGAGGCCTGTCTGAGATCACAGATAAAAAGAAAAGACGGAACGTATGGTGATGATCTGCAGTTTGGATTGTTTAAAGATGAATTTATACGATAAGGAGAGACGATGAAAATGACATTAAAAATGAATCAGTTAAAATGGACAAGGCAGCCGAAAATTTTTACAATCGGGAAAGACAGGATAGAAATAACTACAGAGCCGGGAACGGATCTGTGGCAGCGAACATATTATCATTTCAGAAATGATAACGCACCGGTATTACAGTGGGAGACAGATGAAAAGTATTTTTCTTTTGTTGTGAAAACAGATTTTACGGACAGCCACCACCGGTTTGATCAGTGCGGTATCGTCATGTATCTGGACAGTGAAAACTGGCTGAAAGGTTCCGTTGAATATGAAAATGAAGAATTTCAGCATCTGGGCAGTGTTGTGACAAACCATGGTTATTCTGACTGGGCGACAACCGCAATAAGTGCTGATATAAAAACCATTTGGTACAGATTCAGCCGCCGGGAGGATGATTACTGTATTGAATGTTCTCAGGATGGGGAACATTTTACGCAGATGAGAGTGTGTCATATGTGGGAGGGAAAAGAAACCATCCGCTTTGGTATCTATGCCTGCAGTCCGGAGGATTCTTCATTTAAAGCCGTTTTTACGGATATGAAGATTATGGAATGTATGTGGGCTGCTCATGACGGACAGGCTCCGGATGAGGAATGATTGCATGAAAAGCAGGCAAATCCAGCTTACAGAAGGAAATATATTGAAGACGCTTTTGCTGTTTTCCATTCCGATGATTGTAGGAAACCTTCTGCAGCAGATTTATAATATTGCGGATACGATCATCGTGGGGAGATATATCGGTGCGGATGCGCTGGCAGCTGTGGGATCCGCATATACACTGATGACATTTATAAATTCTGTGATTATTGGTCTGTGTATGGGGAGCGGAGCAGTTTATTCTATATTTTTCGGAGCAGATGAAAAGGACAGGCTGAAAGAGAGTATTTGGGTTTCTTTCTGGATGATCGGACTGGTGGCGGTTGCGATTACCATAGTTGTATTTTGGAAAATTGACTGGATCCTGAATATGCTGCAGGTGCCAGATGAAATATTTACACTGATGCGTTCCTATGTATGGATTATCTTTGTAGGAATTCTGTTTGTGTTTTTGTATAATTATTTTGCCAGCCTGTTAAGAGCCGTGGGAAATTCTTCCGTTCCCCTTTATTTTCTGGCAGCATCTTCTATCATAAATATTATTCTGGATTTATGGTTCGTGATTGGACTTGAATGGGGTGTCGCAGGTGCTGCGTGGGCTACCGTGACAGCACAGGCAGCTGCCGGATTGGGGATCATGGTCTATACAGCTATATATATGTCCCATATTTTGCCGGAGAGAAAGCATAGAAAGATCAGTCGGAAATTGTTGCGTTATATTGCCGGATATTCTGTACTTACCTGTGTACAGCAATCGGTGATGAATTTTGGAATTTTGATGATACAGGGATTGGTTAACAGTTTTGGAACGGTGATCATGGCGGCATTTGCAGCGGCTGTGAAAATCGATACGCTTGCTTATATGCCGGCACAGGAATTTGGAAATGCCTTTTCTATCTTTACGGCACAGAATCATGGGGCTGGAAAAAAAGAGCGGATTCATAAGGGAATCAAAAAAGCCGTGACAGTGTCGGTGATTTTTTGTGGAGCAGTGTCTGTGGCCGTCTGTGTATTTGCAAATCTGCTTATGAGGATATTTGTGGAAAAAGAAAATCAGGAGATCATTCGGGCAGGAATGCATTATCTGAGGGTCGAAGGGGCATTTTACTGGGGAATCGGTATTTTGTTCTTGCTTTACGGAATTTACAGGGGAATGGAAAAACCAGGTATCTCGCTGATACTGACAATCATTTCCCTGGGAACACGAGTACTGCTGGCGTATACATTTGCGCCAGACCCTGCATTTGGTGTATCTGCGATCTGGTGGGCCATTCCGATTGGCTGGATTCTGGCAGATCTGGTGGGAATTTTGTATTATAACATAAAAGTGAAAGGGAAAAAGGAGTGAAAAAATGAAAAACGATCAGACAAAAAAGAAAGAGGCGGATTTGGGACAGGATCCTGTGGGCAGTCTGTTGTTTAAGCTTGCTCTGCCGGCTATACTGGCACAGCTGATCAATGTGCTTTATAATATGGTAGACAGGATGTATATTGGGCATATCCCGGAGATAGGTCCCAGTGCACTTACCGGGGTAGGAGTGACCATGCCTGTGATCATGTGCATTTCTGCATTTGCTGCTCTAGTAAGTATGGGCGGAGCTCCCAGAGCATCGATTATGATGGGAAAAGGAAAAAAGGACGAGGCAGAACGCATCATGGGAAACTGTGCGGCTATGCTTTGTATCGTAGCGGTTGTTCTGACTGTCTTTTTCCTTATCGCCGGAAAAAGCGTGTTGATACTGTTTGGAGCCAGTGAAAATACCATTACTTACGCCTGGAATTATATGCAGATTTATGCCTGCGGTACGATTTTTGTCCAGCTGGCGTTGGGAATGAATGCTTTTATTAACGCACAGGGATTTTCCAGGATCGGTATGATGACGGTAGTGATCGGTGCAGTCTGCAATATTATTCTGGATCCTATTTTTATATTTGCCTTAGGAATGGGAGTAAGGGGTGCAGCATTGGCAACCATCATTTCCCAGGGAGTATCTTGTACATGGATCCTCAAATTCCTGATGGGCGAAAAAACGACGCTTCGGTTGAAACCTCAGTGCATGAAAATCCAGGGAAAAATTGTACTTCCGTGTATTGCACTTGGTGTTTCTCCGTTTATCATGCAGTTTACAGAAAGTATTTTGAGTGTCTGTTTCAATACAAGTCTTTTAAAATATGGTGGTGATACGGCTGTAGGTGCCATGACGATTCTGAGCAGTATCATGCAGTTTACGATGCTGCCGCTGCAGGGGCTGACACAGGGATCACAGCCGATCGTCAGTTTCAATTATGGGGCAAATAGAATTGGACGGGTGAAAAAGGCTTTCCGTCTGCTTCTGATCAGTTGCCTGATCTTTACCATAGTCATGTGGAGCGTGTGTATGCTTGTACCGCAGGTTTTCGTCGGAATCTTTACCAATAATCCGGAGTTGGCAGAATATACAGAGTGGGCCATCCGTATTTATATGGCAGGCGTCTTGATCTTCGGAATTCAGATAGCCTGTCAGCAGACATTTATCGCACTGGGAAATGCAAAGACATCCGTATTTTTGGCGTTGCTGCGTAAAGTAATTTTGCTGACTCCATTGATTTATATATTACCGAATTTCTTTGAAAATAAGACAATGGCTGTATTTTTGGCAGAACCGGTGGCGGATATTATTGCGGTAGCAACTACAGCTACATTGTTTGTGCGGGAATATCGTAAATTAAAAGAATAATTACAGGAAAGTATTTGTATTTTTAAGATATTTTTTTGTTGATAACACTGTAATTTGCTTGAGTTTCCGCAAACTGTAATTTCAAAATGAATATAGTCTATCAAAGTACCAATCTGCCCAACTTTTGAAAAGATATAGAGTGGCAGCTTTATG
>SFGF01000092.1 GCA_004556655.1 Lachnospiraceae bacterium
TTCGTTAACTGATCCAAAGGACTGGAAGGTTGTGACAAAACTTGCCCCAACTGAGGAACAGATTGAGGATATGATGTTTGGTGAAAGATGCATGAAACACGTTAAGTCTAATGCGATTGTGCTGGTAAAGAATGGTCAGACAATAGGTGTTGGTGCCGGTCAGATGAATCGTGTTGGTGCGGCCGAGATTGCGCTTAAGCAGGCTGGTGAAAAGGCCAAGGGTGCAGTACTGGCTTCAGATGCCTTCTTCCCAATGGATGATACTGTAAGACTGGCTGCCACTTATGGCATTGCGGCTATTATTCAGCCAGGCGGTTCTTTGAAGGACCAGGATTCAACTGACGCATGTGATGAGTTAGGCATCGCAATGGTTCATACCAGTATGCGTCACTTTAAGCACTAGTATGGCTAAGGTACTGGTTATTGGCTCAGGCGGCAGGGAACATGCCATCGCCTGGGCATTCTCAAAAAGTGAGAGGGTAGAAAAAGTATATGTCGCACCAGGAAATCCCGGTATGGAGGATGTGGCTGAGTGCGTAAATATTAAGGCAAACGATTTTGAATCATTATCTTCTTTTGTCAAAGAAAATAATGTAGACCTGACCTTTGTAGGTCCAGAAGATCCTCTTGTGAATGGAATTGTGGATTATTTTGAAGACAGGGGTTTAAAAGTATTTGGTCCAAGAGCCAATGCCGCACTTCTGGAGGGTTCTAAGGCTTTTACTAAGGAAATCATGAAGAAGTATGATATTCCTACGGCTAAATATGAAACTTTTACCGATTTTGAAGCAGCCAGGGCTTATCTTGAGAAACAGGAAATGCCAATAGTCTTAAAGGCTGATGGCCTGGCAGCCGGCAAGGGCGTAATTATTGCTCAGAACCTGGATGAAGCTGTAAATAGTGCCAGAGAAATGATGCTGGAAGGCAAGTTCAATAACGCCGGAAGTACACTGGTAATTGAGGAGTTTCTGGAAGGTGAGGAGTTCTCACTGCTGGCACTTGTGAAGGATGAAAATGTTTATCCTTTGCAGATTGCTCAGGATCATAAAAGAGCCTATGACAATGATGAGGGTTTAAATACTGGTGGCATGGGTGCCTATACTCCAGTTAATCATCTTCCTCAAAGTGCCATTGATGAGGCTATGGAAAAGGTTATGAAACCAATGGCTAAAGCTATGGTTAAGGAAGGCAGAAACTATCAGGGAATTCTCTATGGTGGCATGATGCTTACTAAGAATGGTGTGAAGACCATTGAGTTTAACTGCCGTTTTGGCGATCCAGAGACTGAAGTAATTCTGCAGGCTCTTCAGGGTGATTTCCATGAAATCTGTACTGATGTTTTAGATAATAAAACTCCAGAGTATTCATTTGATGATAATGTTTATCTGGGTGTAGTAATGGCTTCTACAAATTATCCTGAATCAAGTACCAAGGGAGTACTGATTGAAAATATCAATGCAAAGGCTCCAGAAATCTTTCATATGGGTACTGCAAAGAAAGATGGCAAGTATTATACCAATGGCGGAAGAGTTCTGTTTGTATCAGGAAAAGGAAAAGATATTAAGGAAGCCTATGATAATGCCTATAAGAGAGTAAGTGAAATTAAGTCCGAAGCTTTATTCTATAGACACGATATTGGCTTTAAGGCAATGAAAGGGGAATAAATGAAACCAGTAAAAGAAGGAAAGGTCAGACAGATTTATGATAATGGCGACAGCCTTATCATGGTTGCCACTGACCGCATCAGCTGTTTTGACGTAATCTTAAATAACGTAATTGAAAAGAAGGGTACAGTTTTAACTCAGATGTCTAAATTCTGGTTTGACTATACTAAGGACATCATGGATAATCATATGATTTCTACTGATGTAAAAGATATGCCAGAGTTCTTCCAGACTCCAGAGTTTGAAGGCAAGAGCATGCTCTGTAAAAAGCTGAAGATGCTGCCTCTAGAGTGCATTGTGAGGGGCTATATAACAGGTTCTGGCTGGGCTTCTTATAAGAAAGATGGCACAGTCTGCGGTATTAAGCTTCCTGAGGGTTTAAAGGAATCTGAGAAGCTTCCTGAACCTATCTATACACCTAGTACCAAGGCAGAAATCGGCGATCATGACTTAAATATATCTTATGAAGAGTCTATCGCTCATCTTGAGAAATATTACCCAGGCAAGGGTGCTGAATACGCAAAGAAGCTGAAAGATGCCACTATTGCGCTGTATAAGAAGTGCGCTGACTATGCCTTATCTAAGGGTATTATCATTGCGGATACCAAGTTTGAGTTTGGCTTAGATGAGGATGGCAACATTCTTATTGCGGATGAAATGCTGACACCTGATTCATCACGCTTCTGGCCACTTGATCAGTATGAAGTAGGACATAGCGAACCATCGTTTGATAAGCAGTTTGCCAGAGACTGGCTCAAGGCTAATCCTGACAACAACTGGACACTTCCTCAGGATGTTGCGGATAAGACTATTGCCAAGTACTTGGAAGCTTATAAGCTGTTGACTGGCAAGGAGCTTTAATACAGTTATTAAAAAACCATTTCCAAAATAGATAAGGAAATGGTTTTTTCTTTGTCTTTAGCTCTTAGCTAATAATGCCAAGCTGCAGCTTCCATCTAAGTATTCTTAATACTGATTCATCAATCTGTTCAATACTGATTTTATTATCCTTTACAGCTTGTAAAACTGCCTCATACTGTTCCTTATATTCGCTGGTACAGAGAATATCGTTGCCTGCCATTATAGCCAGTACAGCTACATTCTCGCCATTGAAGGAAGAACTAACTGTATCCATATCTAAGGCATCTGGCATAATTACGCCATCAAAGCTCATCTGTTTTCGGATATAGTCATGTACCTTCTTTGACAGGGAGGCAGGATATTCATCATCCAGTGCTTCAACTACGGTATGGCCAATCATAATGGCTGAGTTTTCTTCATCCATGGCTGCCTGGAAGGGAATGAGATCATTTTCTTTGAGTTCTTCAAGGCTTCTTGTATCTTTGGTGGTATAGAAGTGGGTATCGGTATTATTTCCATGACCCGGGAAATGTTTTATTACGCTGCCTACACCATAATCAGCACTTATTTTTGCGGTTCTGCAGACAAATTCAGCGGTAGTACAGGCGTCTTCACCAAGCGATCTGTCATACATGAAGGCACCTGGTTTATCGGATATATCGGCGACAGGTGAAAGATTCATATTTAAGCCTAAACTGCTTAAAAGCTGAGCTTTTTCTTCTTCCATCTGTAAAACCAGATTAAGTCCTCCCTGTTCATAGTAATCTCTTGGCGAAAGGAATATCTCAGATCTGTACTGATACCATCGGGAAACTCGGGCAACAGATCCCCCTTCTTCATCCACCGACATAAACATTGGAATCTTAACATCTGACTGCAAAGAATTAATCAGCTCAATAATTGAGTCTTTATCTTCATAACGGAAGTCTTTACCATAGAAGGTGATACCACCCAGCTGATACTGTTTTACTTCATCTTCTTCATCAATATTTTCGTATCGCACAATAAAAAGCTGTCCTATTTTTTCTTCAAGCGTCATTGAGTTAAGGATTTCTTCTTCTTTGGTAAGAACTATTTCCTCTTTGATTTCTTCTTCCTCTTGATTTACAGGTATATATATTTCTTCTTTGTGATTACAGGCACTAAACAATATCAGTGTAATTAATAACAGAATAATTTTCTTTAGCATATTTCTTATGATACTCGATAATACGCAATAATCAAACAGCATTGTTAGTATTATGGCTAATTTGCAGTATATGTATTTAGAAAAAAATCATCATAAAAATAGTAGGGGGGCCTTATCAATTGCTGCGTTATGTGTATAATCATGTATTGACTCTAGGGAACCGCTGATTTTAGCCTGGCGATTTCATTAAAAATAACATCGAAATAAAAAGATGCCAATAAAAATGGAAAGACCGGAACTCATTCCGGTCTTATAGTCGAGGCTTCTAACCCCCAACTTTCTTAACAAATTATTTAAATAATACTTACAAGAGGGATATATATTCAAGGAAGGGGATATCTTCCTGCACCTATATAATATAAAAAGAATAGTACTTAAATTATGTCGTAATTATGGATAATTATGTGAAATGAAGTACAAATGTCAATTTTCAATTAAAAAGGTTTGACAATTTCCATCTAAAAAGGTAATTTTCCATCTAAAAAGGTAATAGAAAATTTGTAAACTAAAAACTGGGTTATTACGCTCAGCTTTTTATTGCTTCAAAATAGAATTTAGCATATCTTGTTGACGAAAATAATTTCTTCATTTTCTTCTTATTTTTCAAAGTAGAAATTGGTGCAGTCAAAATAACATACCGAAGTATTTCTTTAAATCACATTATTTGATGCTTCAAATAAATGAGCTATATATGAATCAAAAATCTTTCCAAGTTCTTCTATGGCTCTTAGAACATTATGATATTTAAATTTATATTCTCCATATAATTCATGAAGATGATTTGTATTGTTTAGCTTGCTTCATAGCTGTATCAACCGCAATAGTAAAAATCTGTTTATTATTTTCTTCCAGTTTACTGTTAAATTCTTCAACCACCTTGTTGGCACAAGCTAAAGGATCTTTATGTTCCTTTAAAAGTTCAGAGTGCTTACCTATTATAAATACCATAAACGTACAACATTAATACAATAAAAACTTGACAATGCAAGTCTATGAAATCAGCATGTTTTAAAGACTTTTACTTAGAATTATTATTAAAATCAGAGGATTCAACTGTCGAAGTGTCGTGATATAATCTGTATACATAAGCATTCTCCTTTGTGTGATTATTGATTGGTTTTGGCGATTTCGTTATAGCACATATCGATAGATGCTTATATGTTTATTTAGAACTTTTCACTCTCAAGTGCTTTGAAAGAAGTCAAAAAACAGCACCGCAGAAGGAGCAAAAAAGGCTTCAGAATGTTTCGACCACAGCGCCGCAGCCATTGCCTCCACACAGGCAGCAAAGGTCTATGCTCTGGATGTTCTGGCCGAAAATATCCAGCAGAACACAGACAACGTGACACGCTTTTATGTGGTGTCTGACGGCGAGCCTTCCCCGGAAGCTTCTGACTGTACCACTTTTACCGCCACCGGAAGTGCCAGCGCACTGCCAGATATGTTGAAAGAATTGGATGCACAGGGAATGACACTGGTAAGCATCCATGACCGTCCGGCAAAAACCACACTGGGACAATATGTATATGTGTTGGAATGTAGCGGCGGCGGACAGGATGCCTGCGAAGAAATTGCAGAAAAATGTAAGGATTTTACTATCCGTTATCTTGGCAGCTACCCTGTATTAGAAATAAAAAAATGCACAACCTTTACCTGCAAATGAGGAGACACAAGATGAATCAGAATAACACCTGTCCGCTCAATGCCCTTGACAATTACAACATCCTGGCATTTGGAAGCGCAATTGAAAATATTCCTTACTTTCATGTCAGACTGGATCAGTCTGTCAATCCAGACAAGCTGCAGAAAGCCGTCAGAGAAGCTCTGATCCAATACCCGCATTTTCAGACAAAGCTACACTATAATAAACAGTACTTTCTGAAAAAAAACAACCAGGCTTTCATCATCCACAATGTCAGTGTTGACAGACGTCCCCTTCATCTGGAAAAGGAAAACAACGGATATCTATGGCAGATTTGTTATGAAAATGACACGATCTCATTCGAGTGGTGTCATGCATTGACGGATGGCAGAGGCGCAATCCGTTTCTTTTCTGCCATCCTCGATGCATATTTTGAAAATAATGCGAATCCCGTCTTCAATACTGTTCTTTCCGATCAGGGACTCGAACAGATTGCAGACCCTGCGCAGAAACCGCTATCGGATAAAAAGCAGCCAAAGGGCTATGACATAAAATACATGCCCTCCGAAAAGCACGCAAGTCACCGGTATCGCTGTCATGTGGTGAAAATTCCGACACAGGACGTCCTGAATGTTTCACATAAGGCAGATGCATCCCCTGCTGCTGTTCTTCCACCACTGTTTTCCAAAGCCGTACGACGCTTTATCTCAGAGAAAGCAGATAACAGAACTGTCTGCTGCAGTATTGTCATCGATGCCAGAACGCCAATGCATATCGATACCATGCACAACTGTATCATCACAAAACAGATTTCTTATGTGGACCGCTTTGATGAAATGGACTTCAATCTTGTCAGCACGATCTACCGTTCCATCCTTGACCTTTCCTTACAGAAAGAAAACGTGATTTACAGTGCTACAGAACTGGTCAAAGGCATCCAGGGGCTTCTCAGCATCCGCCCGAAAGTCCTGCGCCATGCGCTGTTTCATCAGATTGCAAAGATCATCAAAAAACAACAGTGTAATTTCGGATTTTCCTATCTGGGAAAAGTCCCCGTCTCCCCGGAAACAGCCTCTCATCTTCTGGATTTCGATTTCCGATCCTGGGCTGATTTCGGTCAGGCAAACATGTCTGTCATTGACCTGAATGGCACAATGCATGTCAATATCTGTGAAGAATATGCAGAACACGGTGTCGTTTCCGCATTTGTGCATGAGTGCCGTAACGTCGGTATTGCTGCACAGGAGCCTCAAACCTTCATACAGACAGAAGCCAGTAACGTATTCTGAGCCACGCCAGAGGACTTTTTATTTTTTCCAGTTGGCAGTTATGCTGCTTCTCTTATTTGTGCACCCGTCAGCGTATCATAGGCATTAATTGCATCATCAAACCGATTCAGAAGGTCCTCCATGCTGCGAAGGCCGTCAAAGGACAACTTCACTTTTTGTGGAGGAGCGTTCAGATCAAGCAGTGCACAGTTGTGCAGCTGCTCCACCGACTGATATACAAGGCTGACCGTAACATATCGTCCGCCGTCCTGGTCCAGCCAGCACACTGGCTACATTGGAATCGTGTCCACACAGAAAACTGATCAAAGCAGACCGCGAAAAACAATATCCGGATGAAAGAAATATAAAAAGGAAAACGAAACGAAAAACAAACAGGAGGAATGAGATGAAAGTCTTTTTAAATTTATTGGGGATTGTGGTTGTAATCGGACTGATCTTTCTGATTTCCTGGGATCGTAAGAATATCCGCTGGAAAGCAGTAGGAAAAGCAATCATTGCACAGTTCATCATTGCAATCTTACTTGTAAAAGTCCCGGTCGGTAAGATGGTTGTGTCTGCCATATCGGATGGTGTAACAGCAGTTATCAACAGCGGACAGAATGGTCTGTCATTTGTGTTCGGAAGCCTGGCAGACAGCAGCGCTCCGACAGGAAGTATCTTCGTTGTGCAGACACTTGGTAACATTATCTTCGTATCTGCACTGGTAAGCCTGCTTTATTATCTTGGAATTCTGGGATTCGTAGTAAAATGGATTGGAAAAGCGGTTGGAAAACTGATGGGAACGACAGAAGTAGAAAGCTTCGTTGCAGTTGCCAATATGTTCTTAGGTCAGACGGACAGCCCAATTCTGGTAAGCAAATATATCGGAAATCTTACAGACAGTGAGATCATGGTTATTCTGGTATCTGGGATGGGAAGTATGTCAGTATCCATTCTCGGAGGATATCATGCACTTGGTATCCCGATGGAATATCTTCTGATCGCCAGCGCACTGGTACCGGTTGGAAGTATCCTCGTTGCAAAAATGTTACTGCCGCAGACAGAGCCTGTACAGTCTATCACAGATGTAAAGATGGACAACAAAGGGAATAATGCCAACGTGATTGATGCCATCGCAGAAGGTGCCGGAACAGGTATGCAGATGGTAATCGCTATCGCTGCATCTCTGGTAGGTATCATCGGTATCGTTGCAGTGATCAACATGATTCTTGGATTTGCAGGAATCAGACTGGAACAGATTTTTTCTTATATATTTGCACCGTTTGGCTTCCTGATGGGACTTGATACGAATCAGGTATTGATGGAAGGTGCCTTCCTTGGAAACAAATTGATTGTAAATGAGTTCGTTGCGTTCCAGGATCTGGGAAAAATCTTATCCTCCTTAGATTATAGAACAGGAATCGTATGCTCCATTTCTCTTTGTGGGTTTGCAAACCTTTCAAGCCTAGGTATCTGTGTATCTGGTATTGCAGTACTCTGTCCGGAAAAGAAGAGTACCCTTTCAAGACTGGTATTCAGAGCAATGCTTGGTGGTATGTTTGTAAGTATCTTAAGTGCAATGATCGTAGGACTGATCACACTGTTCTAACAGGATAAAAGCATAAATGAAGAAGGCGTATAATATGAACGAGAAGTAATATAAAAGAATATTTATCATAGTCATAGATAAGCAATTCGATAGTAGTGCCTAATACAAGTAGTAATAATCCGCTTTGCGAAAGTTTTGTATCTAAAAACGCAAACGATATTAGTAACGGAAATGTAGGTATAACTTTATCATTAAACAAGCAAAGTGAAATTTTTTTAGAGACTGGAATAGAGTGGGCTAGTATAGAAGATTTTAAAACAGCGGTAAATGAAACAAAACTTTATTATCAGTTAGAAACACCAACAGAAATTGATCTGACAGACGCCGAAGTCCAGGCATTTAAAGATTTATATACTTATTCACCAACAACTGTAGTTGGTGCATCAAGCGACCAGCTAACTCCATACATTGAGTTTGAACTATCCTAAACTACAAAGGCCAGCTAATGACTGGTCTTTTAAATTGCCTCTACGAAAATGTTTCATTACCTTTTAACTTGGAAAAATTTAGCCAGTAAATTCATTCTGTAGTAGGCATCTCATTTACTTCTTAGTTGGCAATAAACAAAGGTAACGGAAGACATAGGCAGTACCTCCTACAATGCATTATACTAGAACCAGCTGGCTGACAAGTAGCTAATATGCGGCTGTAGAGAGGTTTGTTTTAAGCCGATGTAGTTTGACTTTGCACCTAAGCCTGATTACATGGCAACTGACTTTTACATCCATATACTGAAAACCCGTATGTGGATTATTTGCCTTCTAATAAAAAGCGGCTGGTATATCACCAGCCAGTCGAGGCTCTTAACCCTCAACTTTTAATAAACAATGAACCATCTATCTTCAAAGGAGCTTTGCTTCCTTACGCCTTTATGATAATAAACGAAAGTGAAATAAAGATGTTTTGTATCTGTATTTTATGTGAAGCAATGGTATCATTATAGTCATGGTAAAAGAATATGGATTTGATGCCTCCAGAAATGTAAGAGACCTTGGAGGATATAAAACTAAAGAAGGCAAAACAGTTAAATATGGTTTGCTGATCAGGGGTATTAGTACCTCCAGATTTGAAACTGAGCATGATAAGAAGCTGTTTGAGTCATTGAATATCAATACAATCTTTGATTTCAGGGCTAAGGGAGAGAGTGAATGTGCGCCTGATGTAATTTATAATGCCAGAGAATATATAAGAAGATCAGGAATGATTCATCCAGATGGTTCTGATATTGATTTCTCACCTAAGGGTATGGTGAAGATGGAAGACATTTTTGAAGAGTCTTCAGCTGGTATGGCCTTTCCATTAATAAAGAACGATGTCTTTAAGAAGTTCTATGAAGATATGTTCTTTAATGTATCAGCCTACGGCAAGATGTTTGATATTCTCTTAGAAGGGAATGTGCCACTTTACTATCACTGTTCAGCTGGAAAGGATAGAACGGGAGTAGCTTCTATTCTTATTCTGCTGGCACTTGGTGTCAGAAGAAAGGATGCGGAAGCTGATTATCTTTATACCAATATCTGTCTCGAGGATTCAATTAATGAAGAGGTTAAGAAGTGTGAAGACAAAATTAAGGAAAATCCTGAACTCGAGAAAATTATCAGACATATCTTTGGGGTTGATTATGCCCTAATTGAAGATGTAATGAATGATATTGAACTTAAATATGGTGGCTATGCCGGTTACTTTGAAGATATCTTTGGTTTAGATAAAACGAAGATAAACAGACTAAGAGAACTATATACCGAATAACTAAACAAGAAGCTATTTCAGCTTCTTGTTTTTGTCATAGGCTGCCTTGATGCAGTTAATTATAGTTCCTCTAAAACCATTTTCTTCAAGCACTCTTAAGCCCTCGATGGTACTGCCGCCAGGTGATGTTACCTGATCTTTAAGTACACCAGGATGCAGATTGGTTTCAAGCTGCATAGAGGCAGAACCTAGCAGGGTATATGAGGCATATTTGTAGGCCTTGGCTCTTGGCATGCCACAAAGCACAGCCCCATCAGCCATAGCTTCAATAAGTTCATAGACATAGGCTGGTCCTGAGCCAGATAAAGCTGAGGCAGCATCGATGAGTTTTTCTTCCAGAGAATCTAACAGTCCACAGTACTTCATATCCTGTAGCCAGATATTGAGTTTTTCTTCTGTTACCTGATCATTTATGCAGTAAGGAATAACACCCTTGCCGATAGCGGTAGGAGTATTTGGCATAATGCGGATAATAGGGGTATCCAGATGTTCTTCGATGTCTTTGATATTAACCCCTGCCAGCATTGATACCACCACTGGTTTCCTTTTATTAAGGATGTCTTTTAAGGGTTTAACTACATCCTTTAACATATAGGGTTTAACACCCAGGAAGATATATTCACAATTGTTTGCGATAAATTCGTTAGTATCATATTTGATATTAAGCTCTTCGGCCAGTACTTTTGCCTTCCCCGATCTGTCAGATAGTACTATGTCATCAGTTGATCTGATAAGTGATTTTGCAATTGCCGAGCCCATATTGCCGGCACCGATAAAGCCATATTTCATCGTATTTGACCTTCTCCTTCAATAATATATTTGTAGGTACATAATTCATTTAAGCCCATTGGGCCTCTGGCATGGAGTTTGCCGGTTGAAATGCCAATCTCACAGCCGGCATTGACATAGACGGCAGCTGAATCAATATGAGAAGTGAAATACTGTTTAGAATATTCATCACTGGTGATAATTGATTCAGAGTGTTTAGTGGAATGTCTGTTGATATGGTTTACTGCTTCTTTAACATTCTTTACGGTTTTAACGGCCATGATGTAATCAAGGAACTCGGTATCAAAGTCCGTATCAGATGCTGGCTTTAGGTGTGCAACTTTGTTTGATGCCTCATCAAAGCGGAATTCTACTTTATCTGA
>SFGF01000093.1 GCA_004556655.1 Lachnospiraceae bacterium
GAATAACAGATACAGAAAAAATACTGCCGGAAAATCGAGGGGACCTTCCTATCTGAGGTCTCCTGGAAGTCGTACACGGGTGGTTATTCATCGCTTACCTGTATTTTAAATAGCGGTGTTCCGGGCATGAGTTTTGCCATTATAGATAGACAACTTAAAAAGATTATATGGATTATTTGTAAAAAATCAAATAGTCAATATGAAACATATGAATATTTTTTTTAAGATTGAATCAATAAAAATAAGATCCATCTAATCCTTGAAATTAATTTTTATTTTAGAAAAAGCAAACTATAAACTAACACGGAAAAAACGCTGTATGTCTTTATATGAAAGCCTGACAGTGTTTTTTAGTATGCAATAAAAGAAAGGGTGAATGAAATGAATAAATTTAAAAACAAATCTAAAAACTGTACCGAATGTGAGTATTACAAAACTTGCAAATCTTATTATGGCGGGCTTGGCTGCAAATACAGGTAAGGAAAGGATGGACTGAATCATGAAAGAAAAAACTTGTACTGGTGTTGGTGTTGTTGGGGGCTTCATTGCATCATTATTCGGCGGTTGGGATGCAGCATTAGTTGCTTTGATCATGTTTATGTGTATTGACTATGTGTCAGGTTTGATTGTTGCTGGAGTGTTTCATAAGTCCCAAAAATCTGAAACTGGTGCTTTGGAGAGCAAAGCAGGATGGAAAGGGTTATGTAGAAAGTGCATGACTCTTTTATTTGTTTTAATTGCATATCGATTGGATTTGGCCATTGGCGTATCATACATACGGGATGCTGTTATTATCGGATTCATGGCGAACGAGTTGATCAGTATTGTTGAGAACGCGGGACTAATGGGGGTCCAGCTTCCGTCAGTAATCCAGAATGCAATTGACATTTTGACAAAGAAATCGGATCAAAAATAGGAGAGATTGTGCCCTAACGAATTAGTTGGGGCATTTTCTATGTCTGGGCAGAGAATTACATAGTTGATTTACGGAGGAATTATCTATGAGAGAAAGCAACAGGGAAGTAATGAAAAATATCTTGTATGCGGTAGAGACAGGTGGACAGGTATATGGTGGAAAACAATATGATAATTTCACGCCGGCATACAAAAACAGCCAGGCAGAGCATGCTATCACGATTGGAGCCGGTGCATGGTATGCGACAGAGGCCAAGAGGCTGCTGTTGACAATTAGAGAAGCGGACCCGGAAGGATTCAAAGAGATGGACTGGGCCGGAATCAGCAGTGATCTGGATACTGCTGCATGGAGTACCTACAAACTGGATGCAGATTCTGATAAAGCAAATTGCATCTCATCCATTATCTGCAGCCCGGTAGGAATCAAGTGCCAGGATGCGCTGATGGAGCAGCAGATTCAGGAGTATGAAAAAAGCATCACAGAGAAATATGGCATCATGCCTGACAGTGCCCTGATGGAGTGCATCAACATCATCCATCAGGGAGGTAGTGTTGCTTTGAAAAGGATTCTGGGAAAGACTGTAAAACCATATACAGCGCAGAGTATTTATGCTGCACTTTGCACTGATCCGGAAGACACTTCCAACAATAACCAGGTGGGAGACTACGTGACCAGGCAGAAAGCGGTATATGCAATGATCCAGAAATATTGTAAGGAGGATACAGGCATGACAGAAAGAGAAGCTAGGCAGAAAGTGGTTGATGTCATGAATGGGTGGATTGGACTGAAACGGTCTGACCGTTCTCACATGGTCATCATCAATATATATAACTCTTGCCTGCCGTTGGCAAGAGGTTACAAGGTACAGCCGGATGATGAATATTGTGCGACAGGAGCATCTGCAGCAGGAATCAAAGCAGGCTTTACGGATATTATTCCAAGGGAGTGCAGCTGTGGATACATGATTGAGTTATTCCAGAAAATGGGCCGCTGGGTGGAAAATGATGCCTATGTGCCTGACCTGGGGGACTATGTATTTTATTACTGGAAAGATGGAGTGGATTATGCCACCGCAGACTGCACCGGATGGCCGGATCATGTGGGTATTGTGGCAGAGGTCCATAAAAATGAGGCATATCTGGTTATTACAGAGTGTAATATGAGTGGCGGTGTAGTTGGCCAGAGAAAACTGGCTATCAATGGCAGATACATTCGGGGATATGGTATTCCGGATTATGCGTCTAAGGCTGGAACGCCGGACGGAGACAATTCGACCGGAGATTCTACAAGTGGCTCATCATCCGGAGGAATCAATAAGACACCACAGTGGGCGGGCCAGGTTACTGCAGCAAGTCTCTCTGTAAGAACCTGGGCCGGAGACAGCTATGATAAAATCAAGTCATGGCCAACGCTGGGAAAAGATAATCTGGTGGATGTGTGCGATACTATTAAGGCATCAAACGGACATGCTTGGTATTACATCCGGATTGCCGGCAAATTCTATGGCTTTGTGGATTCCTATTATATAAAGAAAGCTGACAGCTCATCCGGATCAGGAACCACAGCGGCTCCAACTTATAAGGTGGGTCAGGTTTACACGCTACAGGTAGAGCTGAAAGTCAGAACGGCAGCAGGCACCAGTTCCCCGACAAAGAGTTACAGCCAGTTGACTGCAGATGGCCAGCGGCACGATAAGGATAAAGATGGATGCCTAGATGCAGGTACACAGGTGACTTGTCAGGATGTACAGAATGTAGGTAGTGATATCTGGATTAAAGCACCATCCGGATGGCTGGCGGCATTTTATCAGGACCAGAAATATATCAAATAGGACTTGTTTGAATTGCATGTAAAATCTTGTGCAGGATTTTGAATTAGAAACCAGTTAGAAACAAATGACTTGAGAATGTTGTAAAATCAAGGCTCGGAACTATCAAAACGTTAATCATTGTTTGTGGAACACACAGAAGATTATTATCCCGGAAACTTCGGTTTCCGGGATTTTTCAAATTATGAGTATAGACGTGTGATCTATGGAGAAGTACGGTTTAGTATAATAAAACAAGATTTGTAACTGTATAGAATCGGAGAAAAATACGGTTGCGAATTAAAAAATGATTTAGAACTGTAGATAGCGAGAAATGTTTACGGTTCAAAAGTCAAGAAAACAAATTGCAACCGCATATAATCCAAGAAGTTTACGACTTAAAAATCAAGAGATCAAATCATAACCGTACATAATCCAAGAATCCTACAGATCAAAAATCAAGAAATCAAATCATAGCCGTACACAATCCAAGAAGTTTACGACTTAAAAATCAAGAGATCAAATCATAACCGTACACAGTCCAAGAAGTCTACGACTTAAAAATCAAGAGATCAAATCATAACCGTACACAATCCAAGAAGTCTACGACTTAAAAATCAAGAGATCAAATCATAACCGTACACAGTCTAAGAAGTCTACGGATCAAAATTAAATAATCCCAATATTATAAAGTAATTGAAAAGGAACTAGTACATGTCAAGTTTAAGAGAAATGTTGTTATATGAACAAGCCAGGCTGGAGAAAATTCTGAGAAAGACAGAAGAACAATTGAAAGATGCTCCACAGGGAACGCTGCGTCTGTCCAATAGTAAGAAGTGGACGCAATATTACCACTGTACTTCAGAAGGAAGGAAAAATGGAGTATATATTGCAAAATCAAATGAGGAATTGGTTCATCAACTTGCTCAAAAATCTTATGATGAGAAGGTTTTTAAGCTGGCTGAGAAAAGATTAGCGCAGATTAAGAGGCTTACAAAGGATTATGATGACGATGAAATAGAAAAAATATATTTGAAAGAACACTGTGAAAGACGAAAATTGATTCATCCCATTGAACCTACATGGGAGCAGCAATTGGAAAGCTGGATGAATCAAAAATATGAAGGAAAATCTTTTTGGAAAGATACACCAATAATCCTGACAGAACGGGGAGAACGGGTGCGTTCAAAATCTGAAAAAATTATGGCAGATTATTTCTATCGAAATGGAATTTTGTATAAATATGAATGTCCGTTGTATCTGGAAAATTTTGGGATTGTTCACCCTGATTTTACATTTCTGTCAAAAAGGACAAGAAAAGAAATATATTGGGAGCATGATGGGAGAATGGACGATCCAACCTATGCGAAAAATGCTGTCAAAAAAATTGAAGCGTATGAAAAGAATGATATTTATCCAGGGGAGAGATTGATACTAACTTTTGAAACAGATCAGACAATTTTAAGCACACAAATTATTGAATGTATGGTTAATAAATATCTTCTATGATGCTGTTGTAGTTGCCGAAGATGAAGCAATCAACGATTAGGACAATCCTCATCCATGACGGTGATTTCCATGCTGGGGGCTATTATGATCTGGTTCGGCGGAAATAATGTATTCGGTGTGGGCAGGAGCGCCTGGAATATTGCTGCATTTACTATCTTTTTTTCTTGTTATCAAAAGCTGGCGGTTAAGTTGTTCAAGGCTGCGAAGCTGTTTAATGCGAGACAGAAAGCGCAGGTATTCTGGAAGCGAATTAAGCCATAACTGGGCAGTGCAGAGGATGAGCCTGAATTTAAAATTACTTCTGGTTTTTCTCTTTCCGTTCGGAACGTGACCTTTGCCTACCATGGACAGGAAACACTTTTGGACGGTGTGATGTATCAGGCAGGAGAGGGGGAGACTATCGGAATCACCGGAAAAATTACCTGTGGGAAATCAACTCTTGGAAAACTTCTGATTGGCGAACTTCCTGATCGGGGAACGATTTCTCTGGGGGATATTTGTTTTTCCGATCAAGGAGAACGATATGAAACCTGTGTCGGATATCTTGGCCACCAACCGGAGTTTTTTTTAGTGGGACAATCGAGGAAAATATCTGCATGGGAAAGCCTGGAGACATTGGTCCGGTGCTTAGAGCTGTCTGTATCGACCGGGAGGAGGAAGAATTCCCGGATGGCATTCATACCGTCATTGACAACGGCGGCATCCGTTTTCCGATGGTCAACAGGCACGAATCGCATTGGTCAGAACCCTCTACCACAGAAAGCCGCTGATGGTTCTGGATGATCCTTTTTCATCAGTGGATATGGCGATACCATTGAGCAGATCTGGCAGGCCCTGGACATGGTAGGTCTGGGCGAAACAGTAGAGAATCTCCCAGACGGCATTCATGCGCCCTGCACGGAGAACCTGTTTTCTCAGAGACAGCTTCACAGAACAGTGATATCTGTCTTTCATTGTTTGTATGGCGGAGAACATAATCCGTATGCACGATTTATGGCGCTTTCTTTTGTGTGAGATATTGAAAATTAATATTTTGGAAACAAAACTCAAACGTTGTAAAAACAATCCATAGATATACTACAGACATAAATAAAAAACAAGTAATAAAAAGGAAAAGGAGAATCAGATATGGCAAAATCAAAATTGGTAAAAGCAAATGAAAAAATTGCGGAAGAGGTTGTAGGTGGTTACAAAAGGATTGAAGAGGGAGTAGTAGGAGGCTATAAGAAAATTGAGGAAGGTGCAGTTGGCGGATTTAATAAAATAGCGGATAAATTTGTTGACAACTTTCTGACAAAGGAAGGGGAATCCGTAGAAGATGCGAGAGCCAGACTGTCAGCGGAGAAAAAGGCAAGGGAAGAAGCCAGTGCGGCAGAGAGAGAACAACGCTCCCCAAAATAGGACGAGATTGTAGAAGAAAATATGCAGAAAGCAAAACAGGCAGCTTTGTATGAAAGAAGAAAGGAAGGTTTATATAATGAAAAAAAGTACATTTGTAGCCATGATTTTAGGGACAATCGGAGGAATTTTATTTGCGTTGGGAATGTGTATGGCGTTGATTACGGAATGGAATGCTTTCAAACCGGGTGTAATCATGGGTGTGATCGGCGTTGTTGTGTTGCTGCTTATGGTCATAATTTGGAGAAAAATGGAACGTAAGGCTCCGATCCAGGTATCCGGTAAAACTATGGGAGCATCTTTGATCGGAATTGTCGGTGCGTTATTATTAGGTGTTGGTATGTGCCTTACAATGGTATGGAGCCATATGGTTGTCGGTATTATTATCGGTATTATAGGAATTGTTGTTCTTCTTTGCCTGATTCCTTTTGTCAAGGGTCTGAAATAAGTGATAAACTGAAAAAAATTGCAGCGGAAAATCCGCTGCTTTTTTATATCCATTAGCTTTTTTAGAAAAAGCGGAAAAGGAGATTACATGTTTGGCTAAATTAATATAAGAATTTGGGGGAAAACAAGTGTCATTTTTGAATAAATTCAGAACAAAAAAACCATACAAATTGTACAGGTTGACAATAAAAACTACTCATAGTAAATTATTGTTAAATAGGAAAAACAGTTAGTTTATAGGATTTTCAGAGATGTGTAAAGGGGGAGCCCCATGAAACTGAACAGTGATATTTTGTATGATTATTTAAATGATACAATGCCGATTCGGAGTTTTGGAAAAGGTGTTGGAACATTGAAGCTGCACAGACCAAAGCTTTATACGGGCGAAACCAACGAATTCCTGCCAAATCAGTTGTATGTTGCCCTGGTGGATCAGCTTCCGGTGGATCCAATCCTTCATCGGGGAACTGTTATTATTTGTGTTGGTGGGATACCCCTGCCTGTCTATACCACAGGAACCTGTGTTTGTCTTTCTGTTTTGGATTCCACGGATCTTTTTACTGTGTTTAATCGGATACAGGATATTTATGACCGGATGGATCAGTGGGAGGAAGCATTGCGTTCTGTTCTTGCCAAAAATGCAGATATACAGGAGATGCTGGATGTTAGCTTTGATATTCTAAATAATCCAATGGTGGTAATTGATTCGGAATACAAGGTAGTTGGATATAGTAAGATTATCGATGAGCGAGAAGATCTGGCATTATACCGTCCGGATTCTGACCATATGATAAGCCAGGATCTCGTGTCCAGGAGTATATGGGAAAATGAAACGAATATGACCATGAAAAGACCTTTTACGGTAATTTACGAAAATAATGTGAATTTCAGCAGTAATCTGTTTGATGAATCAAGATATATTGGAAATTTATCGATATCTTTTGTGCTGAGGCCTTTCAGAACCAGCGACAATGTTCTGTCGCAGTTCCTTGCAGGTTATCTGGAACGGGCTCTCCAGCATTTGACCACATTGACTCATGTGCAGACGGATTTGCTGAGAGATGTATTTCGTTCTCTTCTTAAAGGGTATTCTCTGTCGGGATCAGCCAGACAGTATTTTGACACTTATATAAAGAAAACGTCATATCGATGTATACGAGCTGTTCCAAGTGAACGTTCCAGGAAAAAAATCCCTACAGAATATATTTGTAATCTTTTGGAAAAATCGCTTCTGGGAAGTGCAGCTTTTGAGTATGATTCAGGGATTGTTACGTTTCTCAGGATTGATGATGAGAAGTCAGAAGAAGCAGATCGGGCCAAAATCATTCAATTGATGAAAAAATTAGAACTCAGTGCGGGAATCAGTACGACCATTCCATTTTCACAGTTTCATCGTATTCGATTCTATTATCGTCAGACAGAGATAGCGTTAGATTTTGGGACACAGATTCACCCAAAAAAAGAATTTATTATTTTGAAAAATACTCTATGCGTTATATGATTTACAGTTGTGTCGGAGAATTTCCGCTGGAAATGCTTTATTCTGAAGGATTCCAGAGATTATTGAAATTCGATGCATCAACACAGACAGATTAGTTACTCCCAGTTTTTCAATTTCAGACAAAATCCCTTCATGGTTATCTTCAAAAGGAACGAGATGAAGTTTATAATCGGGAAAACTCTGATTTACTTTATACCATAAGTCCATAAAAGGTTTTGCGGGGTTCAGCAAAGAGGTCCCCACATATTATGATCTCACCGGAAAAACAATCAAACCATTTTGTACCCATGAAGGCAGCGGTATGGGAAGCAGTATCAGCGATATTAAAAAGTTGTGTTCCGGGGCAAAAGTTGAGAAAGGACTTGCAATTTGCGGCGGCAGCGTTGAAAAATCAAGGAAAGAAATTGAAAAATGGGTTTAGCAGCAAAAACAGAAATAGAAAACGGAGGAAGGAACGTTATGGTGAAGAAAGCAGTACTCCGGGGGCTGATGCGCCTGAAGGGTTTGAATCCTACATACAATCGATTTACCGGTACTGCTGTGGTGGAGTGGATAAGTGGATAGAAAAAGGAAAAATAGTAGAGAAAGTGTCTGCTCCAGCCCTTTGGGAACTTATGTACTTTGGGCTGGACAAACAGGTTTGACGAAAGAGTATTGAATTTATTCGATGAGATCATTTTGAAACCTTGACAGGTGTTCGTAAGGCAGAATCAGCCGTCCGCGATACAGACCGCAGCCATCATTGATCAGGCTGTTGTTAATGGCTGAGAACATATTTACATCCAGATCGGCCAGCTGCAGTTCCAACAGTCTTTTACCTCGCTCATAAGCATCATCAAAGTAAATACTTTCGCCGTAAGGGATTTCATCTCTTCTAATCCGATTATTTTCCTGCCGTTGCTCGTAGATGACATGGTTGGCGGCACCGATTTCCGCAATATCATCCATTTCCTTGGTACGAAGCTGTACTTCGATGTAACTTCTGGAACTGTTATCGTAGAAGGTTACATGCAGAGATCGATATTCATCGGTATTGTGATGGCAGATGTAATCCCTGTAATATGGTTTTGCATTTTCATTCAGAAGAGGAGAGTTACTTTCTTTGATACCGTTGGCAGGTTCTGCCGTAAAGCCACGTTCTTCCAGAAAACCGGGAAGAACGTTGGCAATCTCATATAAATATTTCAATTCTTCTGTTTCTCTGTTTTCCCCCGGCTTTAAATGACATTTTGGCAGAGAGATGACAATGCGGTAAGCAATCAGGTCACGAAAACAGCTCAGACGTTTCTTCAGTTCCGATACGGAAGGGCATCTTCCATTTTCCAGATAATAGTCATAGATATATTCCACAATATAACCGTTAAACTTTTCTTCCGCACGAATCAAAGATTTGATACGCCCTTTGAATGTAAAAGCAAGGAAAGGATATTCTTTTGCCATATAATTATAAAATTCCCTGATTTTCTGAGACTGTACCGTCAGGAAATCGTTGTGCTCCAGCAATTCCCTGACTTGAATCAGAAAATTACAGTGAATCAGATCGATCTCATTGTGAGTATCTTTGGCCTCTTTTCTCAGATCAGTAATATATTTCTGTAATATCTTTAATATGGTATCTCCACAATATAAATAATCGTTTAGTGTAATCATGTCTGCAACTCCCTGCATGTATGTTGCGGTTATTATACATGATATGAAAATAAAAAACAAGCTTATCAAGATCTGCTTCAGGTTGATTATTTTCCACATTTTACATATAATAATGTTACAATCGGGAAGGGAGACGAGATGATATGCCGGAAAGAAAGATGCATTCTTGGACATCTTACACCATTATGCACGGAAATCAAAAAGCAGCCAGCATACGAAGAGACGGGACATGCACGATATATTCTCACAAGTGGATGCCTTACAATCTGTATTTGGATGATTCAGAGGATGATATAGATACCAGAGTACAGAATCTGGATAATTTTTATTTCTGGTGTGCATCCCGTGTTCTGACGCTTGATCGGGAATATGCTAAAGAAATCATGAACAGTATTGGAGCAGTACAGGCATCCACAGACCGGGAGAGGGCACAGGTTGCATTGTCTTATCATTGTCTTTCGCTTATGGATATCTATTGGACAAAAGAAAGAAATGAAAAGCTGAATTTTCATGAAATAAATCTGTTTGAGAATCATCTGGAAAAAGCTTTTATTGATGTGACGCTCAGAGGAAAACAGATGACGATACAGAATCGTCACCTGATTGCAGATGATCTGGGAACTCAGGGATGTTATCCAAAGGCATGGATTAGGAAAGAGGATACGTTCCAGCTTATGAAAGACGGTGGCTTGGAAGCGGTGGATAACGAACTGCTGGCGAGCAGAATCTGTCAGTGCTTTCAGGTAAATCAGGTGTGTTATGAGGAAGCTGTTTATGATGAGCAAAAGGTTTCTGTCAGTAAAATCATAACATCTGTGGATCGTAGTATTGTATCTATGGATGCTTTTGAGATATATGCTGCAAATCATGACATTGACAAAATGAATTACATTTTGAAATTGGACGGGTATTCCTATTACATGATGAACGTACTGGATTATCTGATTGGTAATACAGATCGTCACTGGGGAAACTGGGGATTTCTAGTTGATAATCGGACCAATAAACCGGTTCGTTTGTATGATTTGATGGATTTTAATAAAGCATTTCAGGCTTATGAAGGAATAGACGGGGCGAATTGTCTTACCACAGAAAAGAAAATGACTCAGAAGGAAGCAGCTGTGGAGGCTGTTCGAAAGGTTGGATTAAACCAGATCAGAGAAGTTTTGCCAGAGTGGTTCGTTGAAGATAAAAAAAGAAATATGTTTTTTGAACGACTGGAATTATTGAAAAATGTATTAGTTTCTCGGTATTCTGGTTCCTTATCTTGCATGTCTGCCGCAAAAGAAAGTAAGTCTTGTGAACAAATCAGAAAAAATGAATAAATTGAAAGATGACGTCAAATGTCCAGGAAATGTCACAGACTTTCCCGGAAAAAGGAAGTAAAAAACATACGTTTAGGTCTGGACAACTGCCACCACTATTATATAATGATATGGGTGTCAAAACACCCGTTTTATAGTAACTCATTAACTAACGTTCCTTGAAAATTTCATATAAGACAACAAATATTTCATATTAGTAGTGTT
>SFGF01000094.1 GCA_004556655.1 Lachnospiraceae bacterium
GAAACATTTTTTGAAGCATGAATTTTTTCACATTTATCAACTTATCATACTTACGCTGATGAAGGGTGATAAGGTTGTCGAGGTTGCGGAAATATCGACCTATTTCTTGTTGTTCAGTAGAATCTGACGGAACAGAAACGATAAACTTCCTGATATTCTCCATGCTCAAGGCAGGTTGTGATGACGTTGCAATCAAAGGGAAAATCATATTGTCATAAAATGTTCTACTTCCCATTTCTTGAATCATGAACTGAGCATCATAACCTCTTTGAAACCTGATTCTCGATACATTCGGAGCAAGGTAAAAACGTTCATTTTCAGGGATTATCGCTAATTCTCCGACTGTTCCAACATAGGTGAATAGCACATCGTTTTCATAGAGCTTGCTTCGTCCCAGTTTACTAAAATTGCTACCGTCAATGTACTTAACATCATCAAGTACTAACTGACCATTTTTTACGTTTAAGCCCCTTAATGCAATGATACTTCCTTCATCAGAATATACGATATGCTCTGTGAACTCGAACCCTGCAAGTTTGGTAACATCAGCTATATCTCCCAACTTACGCTGTTCCCAATCGTCCGTGAATCCTTTGAATCGTATGTCCGGTTTTCTCTTCTCAGCCATATTATTCACCCATCAGCAGTGCTTTAAACTCACTGAGTCCTTTCATATCAAATTCATTTCCTTCCAGCTCATCGATCATAGAACAAAGCGTCCTCTCTGTTTCCTTAATTTGTTTTTCCAGGTCAAAATAGGTGGTTTCATATTTTTTACTGAGAGTTTGGATTTTGTTTACCAGCTCGTCCACAATCCTGTCCGGTAACTGAAAGAGATTGGAAACCAGATTTTCAATCCATTTTTTCTCCAGAAGCATATATACCTGCTCATCGGTAAGATTTTCAATGGTTTCTTTCGTCAGTGCATGAAGTCTGGTTGTTTCACTTTTGATTTTTGCTTTGAGATCTTTTTCTTCTTTCTGCAGTCTCTCTACCTTTTTCAATTTTTCTATAAAGCTACTTATTTCCAAAGTTTTTTC
This sequence comes from Lachnospiraceae bacterium, assembly GCA_004556655.1. GTDB lineage: Bacteria > Bacillota > Clostridia > Lachnospirales > Lachnospiraceae > Oliverpabstia. The sequence goes on from SFGF01000094.1 coordinate 1,041, forward strand.
TTCTGTTTTCAGTTCTTTTAACTTTTTCGTTACTTCCTTCGATACAAATGCATCCCCGGTTTCATTCAAAATCTCCGTCTCCTTTTCTTCCTCCGTCAGGGAATCCATGATTTCTTCATACTGTGAAGGAATATCTGCAAGATGGTTCTCTTTTTCAAGCAGAGCAGTTCTCTCTGCCCTTAAAATGGTTTCCTGCACCAAATGAAACGGAATGATATGTCCTGCCCATCCTTCCTGAACTTCCTGGTCCTTGCCGTCCTTCTTTTTCGAAACCATATTGGGATTTACTTTCTTTGTCGCTTCAAAGCCTTCTGTCTGTATAATTTCCAAATCAATGGCTATTCTTCCCCATACATCATCAAGAAGCTGATACGCTTCGTATTTATCAATTAAAGGAATCGACTGCAATCTTTCAAAAATATTATCACTGATAACATTTTCCTCTTTTGTAATTATAACCTTGTGCATACCATCCAGCAGTTCTGATTTCAAATATTCCGAGAAACTATCAAACGCAGTTGTAAATGTCTTTTCAAAATTTTTGATATCCCGGTGATTCCTTACTGCCTCCCGGATATCATCCACAGCTAAATTTACATAAGGCACCTCTCCTCCGGTAAACAGATTGTTTCTTAATTCCGGAAATGCTTTCCAATAATCATTCAGCTCGTCAATCTCTGCTTTCGGAATTCCGCCGAACATAGAAGCATAGATATCCCAGCTTTCCGCCTTTTCAGAAGAATCCACATAACGGGGAATATTGAGATTATATTCATTTGCCCGAATTTCTTCCCTGGCAACCACTCTCGAATAACCGTCAATATTTTCCCTGTTAATTACTGTATCCACAATCCTCTTGATATCGGAAGCTCTCAGCTTATTATTTTTACCCTCCTTCGTAAATCCTTTTGAAGCATCTACAATCAATACATCCGTATTATTCCTGCATTGTTTCAGCACCATAATAATCGTTGGAATACCTGTTCCATAAAAAATATTCGCCGGCAACCCAATAATGGTGTCAATATGATTATTCTCAATAAGATTCTTTCTGATCTCCCCTTCTTCTCCTCCTCTGAATAACACCCCATGAGGGAGTACGATTGTCATAATTCCATCCCTTTTCAAATGAAACAAATCATGCAGTAGAAAAGCATAATCCGCTTTTCCTTTCGGAGCCAGACCAAAACGAGCATATCTCGGATCATGTTCCTTATTGGAAGGATCCCACATTTGACTATATGGAGGATTGGAAACTACAGCATCAACATATAACGGGTTATAGGTATTTACAGGGTCATTATCATCAAAATATGGCCAATCCTCCTCCAATGTATCTCCATTTCTTGTCACAATATTATCCGGTTTGATTCCTCGCATGACAAGATTCATACGTGTAAGATTATACGTGTTTTCTTTTAATTCCTGAGCATAGTATTTGATATTATTCTCATCATGGATATGTTTTGCCACACTATGACCAATAGTAATCAATAAAGAGCCTGACCCACTGGTAGGATCATAGATTTTAATTTCATTCTTATCTTTGAGATGATCTGCCACTATTTCAGACATCAAAACAGAAACCTCATGAGGAGTATAGAACTCTCCTGCTTTTTTACCGGCATTGGCTGCAAACATACTGATCAGATATTCATAAATAAAGCCAAGTACATCATAATCCTGCTTTCCATCCATGGGAATATCTTTGATCAATTGCAGCAGACCACTGATTGCTTTCGTCTGCGAACCGGAACTGTCACCAAGTTTGCTTAGACCCGTTTCCAATGTTCGAAAAATATTTTCAAAAACTGTTTTGTGAGAAGGATAGACCCAACGGCTAAATGCGGAAAGCGCATCACGTACATTAGAAACATCAAAATCTCTTCCCAATGCAATCCATGTTGAGAACAAATTCTTATACTCTATAAAATAACCTACATTTTGCTGAATAAACGCAATTGTCTCCGGATCTTCTTCTGTAAGCTGCTGAATATCCTCATCCGTAAAATCATTTTCTTTCAGAAACTTTATCTCCTGATCCGACAAATATTTATAAAAAATAAATCCGAGAATATAATCCTTATATTCATTTGCCTCAATTTTAGAACGCATTTTATTGGCAGATTCCCAGATTTTGTTTGCAAGCTGCTGTTTATTCATAGTTGTATTCCTTCCTATTGTAAAATATATCTCAAATCAATTCAGAGTTTTCTATCTATTTCACTCACACTCTTTTACAGTGTCATTGTTTTCTTCCATTGTACTTTGTTATCCGCCAAAATTCAATATAACACTTCATCCATTTCACCCTTGCTTTTCCCCTACAAATCGATTATACTTCAACTGTATGTCGCAGGACATATTTACTTCCAATATGAAATTGACAGTTCGAGACCATCCTGTCATTAAACAAAACTAGGGACAACTATAATTGCGGTAAATGTAATGTGTAACACGTAAAATGTAAGTTGTTGTGTAAACTATTTGGAGGTGAACGAATATGGTGAATAAAGATATGAGTAAAGTGCAGAAACTGACGCTTTCTGCCATGATTATCGCACTGTATGTGACAGTTATGTACTGTACGCAGAGCTTTTCTTTCGGAGCATATCAGATTCGGATTGCAACATCCATGTATGCTCTTTCTTACCTGTTTCCGTTCCTGGTTTTACCCCTTGGTCTCGCAAATTTCATAGCCAATATGCTGTTCGGAGGTCTTGGACTTCTGGATATGGTGGGAGGATGTCTTGTAGGCATTATGACCTCATCGCTGATCGTAGGAATCCGTAAGCTGCATTGGAATCGTCTGCTGATCATTCTTCCGATTATTCTGATACCGGGACTGGGTGTATCTACCTGGCTTTCCTACCTGCTGCAGATGCCGTATTCCGCACTGGCTCTCAGCCTGTGTATCGGTCAGATTATTCCTTCCATCTGTGGCGTTTTGCTGATTCAGGTACTGGAACGTGTCACTGGAAAAACACATAAAAATATAATCAGGAGGCAAAAAGTATGAGCGGAAGATCAAAAGAAGAATTAAATGGTGTTACTCTCCTTGGCAATCAGAAAACCAGATACAAATCTGATTATGCCCCGGAAGTGCTGGAAACATTCCCGAATAAACATCCGGAAAATGATTATTTTGTCAAATTCAACTGTCCGGAATTCACAAGTCTCTGCCCTATGACAGGACAGCCGGACTTCGCTACGATTTATATTTCCTATGTACCGGGAGAGCGAATGGTAGAGAGCAAATCTCTGAAACTCTACCTGTTCAGTTTCCGTAATCATGGAGATTTCCATGAAGACTGCGTAAACATTATCATGAAAGATCTGATTCAACTGATGGACCCCAAATACATTGAAGTCTGGGGCAAATTTACTCCCCGGGGTGGTATTTCCATCGATCCTTACTGCAACTACGGAAAGCCGGGAACTCCGTGGGAAAAAGTAGCATTTGAACGTCTTACCCATCACGACCTGTACCCGGAAAAAGTTGACAATCGTTAGGAGGCCTTCTAATGTCTGAAAAAGCAATGGTTTTATTCAGTGGCGGTGTGGACAGCACCACCTGTCTTGGTCTGGCAATCGAACGTTTTGGAAAAGAAAATGTAATCCCTCTTTCCATCACTTATGGACAGAAGCATGTAAAAGAAGTGGAAGCAGCAAAAAAAGTGCTGGAGTATTATGGACTGAAAGGAACGGAACTGGATCTGACTCCGATCTTCGCCTACAGTGATTGCTCTCTGCTGTCCCACTCGAAGGAAGAGATTCCGGAAGAATCCTATGCCGAACAGCTAAAAGAGCGAAATGGTGCTCCGGTAACCACCTATGTACCATTTCGGAATGGACTTTTTCTCGCCTCTGCTGCCAGCATGGCACTTTCTATGGGATGCTCCTATATTTATTACGGAGCTCACCATGACGATGCAGCAGGCAACGCCTACCCGGACTGCAGTGAGGCATTTTACAGCAGCATGAATCGGGCCGTCTGGGAAGGAAGCGGAAAAGCACTCCGGATTGAAGCACCATTTATTAACTGGAATAAAGCACAAGTTGTAAAAGAGGGACTTCGTCTGAAAGTTCCCTATGAACTTACCTGGAGCTGCTATGAGGGTGGGGACACACCCTGTGGCAAATGCGGTACCTGTATCGACCGACAGAAAGCCTTTGAGGCAAACGGCATGGCCGATCCTGCCCTGCAGTAATTATTTCAAACTATACGATAACTTTCAAATGCCCCGATTACAGGCTAACATACAGCCTTGTATCCGGGGCATTTCCTATCATTTTCTATTCACATTATCATTTAATAACCATTCAATTACATTAACAGATTTGATACCCTCATAAGTAGAATCAAGTCCTGGCTCAAGTGAAAGTACAATTTTTTCATAATTATCTCTGATTTTTTCGAGAGGTTTCAATTCTCTTTTTCGTACTTCTTCACTGGTCATAGCTTCGGTAACCTGTATATATATTTTTTCCTCAACAGATGTAGCTATAAAATCAACCTCCATATTATCGATTTTTCCAATCGCAACATCATATCCTCTGCGTAAAAGTTCAAAATAAACCACATTTTCCAGACCATGTCCACTGTCACGATTTCTGAAACCAAGAAGATAATTTCTTAAACCAAGATCCACAATATAATATTTTCCGAGTGTCCTTAAAAACTCTTTTCCTTTAATATCAAATCTTTTTATTTCATAAAAGAAATAGCTTTCCAACAATGCATTTACATATGTCTGGACCGTATGCGTACTTGGAGTTCCCTTTCTCCTTCCATCAGCGAGCAATCCCTCATTAACAAGTGTATTGCCGATAGATGCTATGGAAATAGTACTTCCAATATTATCTGCCAGAAACATAACTATTTTTCGAAGAAGCATGGCATCGGTAATGCTTTTTTGGTCTCTCCGCTTTTCTCTTTCTAATATGTCTCTGACAATAACTGTTGCGTATATTCCATCCAAAAGTGACAATGCCCTTTCCTGATCAAGTCCGACGTCAGCAATTCCGGGCATTCCCCCAAAACGCATATATGCATCAAACACTTCCCGAAGTTCATATTTTTCTCCTGCTTTATCATATGCCGCTTTACGAACACCCCCCAGCGCACTCTTTGATTCACGCACTTCAAATCCATGAAAATCCAAAAATTCTCCAAATGATAAAGGGAGCATCTTTATTTCAACGCATCGACCGGAAAGATATGTCGAATACTCTGATGATAATAAATATGCATTTGAACCTGTTATATAAATATCACAATCAAAGTCTACTCTGAAAGAATTAACCGCATCCTCCCAGGCATCTACTCTTTGAATTTCATCAAAAAACAAGTACATTCTCTTTTCGGGAATGATTCTTTCTTTTACATAATGGTAGATATCATCAGAAGTCATATCCTTGAAATCATGAGATTCAAAATTCATCTCTATGATCTGATTATCTGTCTTCCCGGTATTTTTTAAATGCCGCACCATAAGCTTTAGTAAACTTGATTTTCCACAACGCCTTATTCCGGTCACAACCTTTACAGGTTCTGTATCCTGAAATCCTATCAATTTATCAAGATATCTGTTTCGATTTTTCAACTCATGATTCTTTATCATGAAACATCCCTCCTATTGCTATAAGTATAGCACAAACTTTTGAAAAATCAATTTATTTGCACTAAAGTGCATAAACTTTTATATTCCGACAATTTTTGCATTATAAAGCGAATCATATCCCATAAAAAACAAGGTATATGCATTGACTTTTCATTTCTCTTCGTCTATACTTAGCATAATCCTAAATTGAATACAGGAACAGTTGAGAGTGAATGAGAGTTCATGAAGGGGTACACCACCGCGGGTGTATTTCTTTGTGAACTCTTTTTTTGTATCATAGGAAAGTCCTCTGACTTTCCTATGATACAAAAACCCTCCGGGGCTTGCACACTTTATTCTTCCAGAAAGGAGTTTTCATGATTACAATTAATGGAAAAAGTATAGAATTATCCGAAAATATCACTGTTTCAGAGTATCTGAAGCAGAATCAATACCGCCCTGAGAGAATTGCCATTGAACTGAATGGAAGTATTCTTCCAAAATCTTCTTATGATTCTACCCTATTGAAAGATGGAGATGTGATGGAAATCGTAAGTTTTGTGGGAGGAGGCTGATATGGATAAAGAAAAATCAAAAAATCATACATTTACCAGAGAAGAACTTCTCCATGCATTGAACGAGCGTCATTCACCTGAAACCCAGCAAAAACTTTCCGATGGAAAAGTAGCCATCGCAGGTCTTGGCGGCCTGGGTTCCAACGTGGCTTTTGCTCTGGCACGGATCGGCGTAGGAATGGGTCGCGGCCATCTGCATCTGATTGATTTTGATGTGGTCGACCTTACCAATCTGAACCGACAGCAATACTTTCTGGAACACGTAGGGCTTGCCAAAACAGAGGCTTTGAAGTCTGAACTTTTGAGAATCAATCCATACTTAAATATTCAGACAGACTGTGTCCGGGTTACGGCAGAAAATATTACTGCCCTCTTTGCCCGGGATGAAATCATATGCGAAGCTTTTGATGATCCGGAAGCAAAAGCAGTACTTACCAATGGTATTCTGGAACATTTTCCGGGCAAAAAATATATTGCCGCTTCCGGACTTGCCGGATATGAAAGCAGCAATCTGATCCGCACCCGCCGTGTGATGCCAAACTTTTATCTGTGTGGAGACGAAATCACCGAAGCCAGCTATGGCAAAGGACTGATGGCACCCCGGGCTGCACTTTGCGCCGCTCACGAAGCCAACATGATTACCCGGATTCTTCTGGGGGAAACAGATGTATGACTCACACTATACTCGTAACTGACTTATAAGTTCTAGTATGCCTCAGCGTACTTACTACAAAACAATCATATAAGGAACAATTCCAAATATTTTCAAAGAAAGAAGGATTTATAATGAAAAATACTGACGACAAACTGATTCTTGGAGGGCATGAATTTACCTCCCGTTTTATTCTGGGATCCGGAAAATTTTCCCTGGATCTTGTAAAGGCATGTATTGAAAAAGCCGGAACGCAGATCATCACACTGGCTCTGCGCCGGGCAAATGAAGGAGGACTTGCCAACATTCTGGACTATATTCCCGACAATATCACGCTTCTTCCCAATACCTCCGGTGCAAGAAATGCCGAGGAAGCTGTGCGGATTGCCCGCCTTTCCAGAGAAGTAGGCTGTGGTGATTTTGTAAAAATCGAAGTCATTCACGATTCCAAATATCTGCTTCCCGATAATTATGAAACCATCAAAGCCACAGAAATTCTTGCAAAAGAAGGATTTGTGGTTATGCCTTACATGTATCCGGATCTGAATGCAGCCCGTGACCTTGTCAATGCCGGAGCTGCCTGCATCATGCCTCTGGGCTCTCCTATCGGTTCCAACAAAGGACTGTGCACAAAAGAATTTATCCAGATTCTCATTGACGAAATAGACCTCCCAATTATCGTGGATGCCGGTATCGGACGCCCTTCTCAGGCATGTGAAGCTATGGAAATGGGTGCCAGCGCAGTTATGGCAAACACCGCCATTGCCACAGCCGGAGATGTGCCTGCCATGGCAGAAGCATTTAAGAAAGCAATCGAAGCCGGAAGAAGTGCTTATCTGTCTGGTCTGGGAAGAACTCTGGACAAGGGGGCCAGCGCATCTTCACCACTTACCGGATTCTTACAGGACTAATTTACAAGGAGGCACTTGAAAATGAATGGACATACAGAAAACCATCAGGATACCCACCTGAATGAGAGCATTTTAAATGAGGAAATCCTGGAGGATCAGAAGAAAAACAGAATCGATCATATGAAATATCTGCCGGGTATGGAAGTACTGGAATCTGATGTGATGGATCAGGTAATCTCTGCCATGAACGGTTATGATTACAGTCAATACACCGAAACGGATGTCCGTCGGGCTCTTGCACATGACAACCGTACACCGGAAGATTTTGCTGCACTGCTGTCTCCGGCTGCCCTTCCTCTTCTGGAAGAAATCGCTCAGGCTACCCGAAAGGAAACACGAAAGCATTTCGGCAACAGTGTCTATATGTTCACACCACTTTACATCGCAAACTACTGTGAGAATTATTGCATTTATTGCGGCTTTAACTGTCACAACAAAATTAACCGTGCCCAGCTAAAACCGGATGAAATCGAGAAAGAAATGGCTGCCATTGCCAAGTCCGGTCTTCAGGAAATTTTGATTCTCACCGGTGAAAGCCGTTCCAAATCCAATGTGGAATATATCGGAGAAGCATGTAAGATTGCAAAAAAATATTTCCGTGTCATCGGTCTGGAAGTCTATCCCATGAATTCTGATGAGTATGCCTACCTGCATGAATGCGGTGCAGACTATGTGACTGTTTTCCAGGAGACTTATAATTCTGACAAATATGAAACTCTCCATCTTGCAGGCCACAAACGGATTTTTCCTTACCGCCTGAATGCTCAGGAACGAGCTCTCAAAGGCGGTATGCGAGGTGTGGGCTTTGCTGCACTTCTGGGACTGGATGATTTCCGCAAAGATGCATTTGCCACCGGATATCACGCTTACCTTCTGCAGAGAAAATACCCTCATGCAGAAATCGCATTTTCCATACCGAGACTGCGCCCAATCATCAACAATGACCGGATTAATCCCATGGATGTCCATGAGCCGCAGCTTCTTCAGGTTTTATGTGCATATCGACTGTTTATGCCATTTGCAAATATCACTGTATCCACCAGAGAATGCGCACGAGTAAGAGATAATCTGGTAAATATTGCCGCCACCAAGATTTCCGCCGGAGTCAGCACAGGAATCGGAGAACATGTGGAGGATCTCGAAGACAAAGGGGACGGACAGTTCGAGATTTCTGACGGACGCTCTGTAGACGAAGTGTATCAGGCACTGCTGGAACATGATCTGCAGCCGGTAATGCATGATTACCTGTATGTATGATGAACACTGTACGAACCGATAGCTTGTTTGATACTGTCATAGCTGTCACAAACCGCCGCCTCTGTGACCGCCCCTTCACAGAGCAGCTGGAACGTGTCTGCAGCCATCACCCCAGGGCACTGATTCTTCGTGAAAAGGATTTAGCTGAAAATGAATATGAACTCCTGGCCGGACAGATACTGGAAATCTGCCGTACCTATGATGTGCCTTGCATTCTCCATACCTATACCAAAGTCGCCCGCAGACTGGGATGTTCCCGCATCCATCTTCCTCTGCCACTTTTAAGGACGGAAGCTTCTTCTCTCGGGGATTTTTCTCTGGTGGGAACCTCTGTCCATTCAGTGGAGGATGCCATCGAAGCAGAGAAACTGGGAGCTTCCTATCTCACTGCCGGACATATTTATGTGACCGACTGCAAAAAAGGACTTCCGCCCAGAGGCACCGGATTTCTCCGGGAAGTCTGCCTCCAGGTGTCAGTCCCTGTATACGCCATCGGTGGTATCCATCCGGATGAAAACCAAATGAAAGAAATCATTGATTGCGGTGCCGCCGGTGGCTGCATCATGTCAGGAATGATGCGGGTATAGGACAGGGGACAGACCCAATGTCGTTTAGTTAAGGATTTTGTCCCGTTTCTTAGTAATTAAAATATTTATAAAAAGGCTGAAATTTTTTCGATATTTTA
>SFGF01000095.1 GCA_004556655.1 Lachnospiraceae bacterium
CCGTCAACTTTGCCTTAAGCTGGCTGTTTGAATAGATAAAAGAATATGTCTCCCGAAGTCCGGTTCCGGCGGGGCTTATTAAAGTGCCTCTATTCATAAGACTGCCATTCTATATCTCTCAAAAATTTGACAGATTGGCGCTTTTGAAAGCTATTTGCATTTTAAAATAGCAGTTTGCGGAAACTCAAGGGGATTGCCAATTTGCAATCTCCTCCATGTACAACTATTACATAAATTCATATATGAATCAGGAGGTGTGAAATATGCTATATACATCAGTAAACACTGATTATAACAATGATATACAAAATTGGGATGAAATAGAACATCAGATCAAATGTCTTGCGGAGACTGGTTTTACTCATACATCATGGATGCATAATTGGGATGGTGAATATCTTTATAGTCCAAGTGAAATGTTTTATGCACGGGATCTGCTGCGGCATTACGGACTAAAAGCGCACACGATTCATGCGACCGAGGGAAGTTTTCGGAAAGACTATAAAAGTCCCAATCCATATATCCGGGAAGCGGGCGTAGAGCTTTTGAAAAACAGAATTGATTTATGTACGCAGATTGGTGCAGATACTATGGTGTTGCATATGGCATTACCGTTCAGAGTATTCCGCAAGTGTAAAGAGGCTAAAAAAGATTATTATGAACAGGTATTTAAATCTTTTGATGAGGTACAGCCATATGCAAAAACGGCAGGTGTAAAAATTGCAGTGGAAAACCTGCTGTTTGCTCCGGCAGAAGATCAGAGGGATCAGTTTGAAAGGCTGTTTGAACGATACGATCGGGAATTTATAGGATTGTGTTTTGATTCCGGTCATGCAAGTATCATGTTCCAGGATAATTATTATGAGTTATTGGAGAAATATTATGATCGCCTGTATGCCACACATTTACAGGATACGGATTCCATACCGAGGGAAGATCTGGATAATGATGAAAAAGTACTGGCTGCGGATAAACATAGATGTCCATTTACCGGAGTGTTGGACTGGAATCAGATTGCTTATTGGATCGCGCGGGCACCTATTGATTTACCGGCTGATTTTGAAGTGTGTCTGCAGTATGGAACTAAATACAATTCTCAGGAAAAAGAAATGGCAGATTTAAAACAGGCGTATGTTTATGCGGAAAGATTTTATCAGATGGTGTTGGATGAAAAAGCAAAGATAGTATAATTTTAAATATAGAATAGTAGAATAGTTGTCCAGGGAGGGTATTGCAAATTGGCAATACCCTCTTCATTTTTATCGAAAGATATGATATTCTATAACTATCTGTGGGCAGCTTTTGAATTATGCCCAGGAGAATGGAGGCATTCTATGAAATTAACAAAATTATTGGAACGTTTGGAATATACATGTCTGCAGGGTACGATGGATCGGGAGATTGAAGAAATCGTTGCCGATTCCCGGAAGGCAAAGGAAAGCTCCCTTTTTATCTGTATTCGGGGAGCTGTGGTTGATGGGCATACATTTGCGCAGGCAGTGGCTCAGCAGGGAACAAAAGTTATCGTTGTGGAAGAACTGGTGGAGGTACCGGAGGACGTGACGGTGATTCAGGTGAAGGATACCCGTTATGCCATGGCTGTGATTGCAGCTGCATATTACGGATATCCGGGAGATAAATTGAAAGTAATCGGTATTACCGGAACAAAAGGTAAAACTACTACCACTTACATGGTAAAATCTATTCTGGAAAATGCGGGATATAAAGTAGGACTTATTGGAACGATTGAGACCATTATCGGAGATACTGTGATTCCATCTGCAAATACTACACCGGAATCACTGCTGGTTCAGAAGTATTTTCGGCAGATGCTGGATGAAGGCTGCGACTGTGCAGTGATGGAGGTTTCTTCTCAAGGGTTGATGCTTCACCGGACAGCAGGATTTCAGTTTGAGATCGGAATCTTTACCAATATTGAGCCGGATCATATCGGACCGAATGAACATACCAGTTTTGAGCATTATCTGGAATGTAAGAAGATGTTGCTTCGTCAGTGTAAAATAGGAATTGTCAACCGCGATGATGAGCATTTTGAGAAAATTGTGGATGGACACACCTGTACACTGGAGACGTATGGATTTTCCCCAGAGGCTGATTTGCGGGCAGTGAATCCAAAGCTTGTGACAGGAAAAGGTACATTGGGGATTTCTTATCAGCTGGATGGACTGCTGCATTTCCCGGTGGAGATCGACCTTCCGGGCAAATTCAGTATCTATAATTCACTGACTGCTATCGCCATCTGCCGTCATTTTCATGTATCTGAGGAAAATATCCGAAAAGCGCTGAAAGTAGCCAAGGTGAAGGGGCGTATTGAGATGGTGAAAGTGTCAGATGAATTTACGCTGATGATTGATTATGCACACAATGCCATGAGTCTGGAAAGTCTTCTGACAACATTGAAGGAGTATCATCCGAATCGGTTGGTCTGCCTGTTCGGGTGTGGCGGTAATCGTTCCAGAGACAGAAGATTTGAGATGGGTGAGGTATCTGGAAAACTGGCTGATCTTACAATTATCACTTCAGATAATCCGAGAAATGAAGAGCCTCAGGCGATCATTGATGATATCAAAACCGGAATCAGCAAAACAGACGGTAAATATGTTGAGATTATTGACCGGAAAGAAGCGATTGCCTATGCGATCCGTCATGGAGAACCGGGAGATATTGTGGTACTGGCAGGTAAAGGACATGAAGATTACCAGGAGATCAAAGGTAAGAAATATCCCATGGATGAAAGGGTATTGATTCAGGAAATCCTGGATGAAGATGCCGGGAAACGGTAAAGGCGGACCGGATGAGTGAACAGAAATGGTTTGCCGATATAATTGTTGATATAACCAGTGAAAAGCTGGATCGTACCTTTCAGTACAAAATTTCATCCGAGATGGTGGGAATTCTGAAACCGGGAATGCAGGTTTCGGTTCCGTTTGGCAACGGAGGAAGGACGATTCGGGGATATGTGATCCAGATTACAGATCATCCTTCTTATGAAACGGAAAAGATGAAAGAGATTCTGGCAGTGGAAGATAATACCAACAGCATAGAGTCCCGTCTGATCGCACTGGCAGCATGGATGCGAAAGCAGTATGGATCTACTATGATTCAGGCATTAAAGACAGTACTTCCTGTGAAACAGAAGATCAGACAGCGGGAAGAACGGTGGATTTCTTTGAAAATCACCAGAGAGGAAGCGGAAAGACAGCTGGAACTTTATAAGAAAAAACATCATGTGGCCAGACAGAGGATTCTGGAAGCCGTGTTGGAGGAGGGAGAGCTGGCTTATACACTGGCTGTCAATAAACTTCATGTGGCGGCAGGGGTTCTGAAGACCATGGAAGAGCAGGGGATTTTCCGAATCCAGTCCAGGACGGTGTACCGTAATCCGGTGCAGGAAACAGAGATTGAATCGGAAGTTTTTACTCTTACGGTTGAGCAGCAGAGAATTACCGATGCGATCCTGGAAGGATGGAAACAAAATGATAACAGACCCTGCCTGATCCGGGGAGTTACAGGAAGCGGAAAGACGCAGGTTTATATGGAACTGATGGATAAAGTCCTTAAAGAAGGCAGACAGGTGATTCTACTGATACCTGAGATTGCGTTAACATATCAGACAGTTTTGCGATTTTATCATCGATTTGGAGACCGGGTATCGGTTCTTCATTCCCGGCTGTCACAAGGGGAACGTTCAGATCAGTTCGAGAGAGCTAAAAAAGGGGAGATCCAGATTATGATCGGTCCCCGGTCCGCATTGTTTACTCCATTTCCTGATCTGGGTCTGATTCTGATCGATGAAGAACATGAAACTTCTTATCAGAGCGAGACCACACCCTGTTATCATGCCAGGGAGACAGCCATCGCACGGGCGGAGCTTGAGAACAGTCGGGTGGTGATGGGAAGCGCAACACCGTCGGTAGATGCGTATTACCGGGCAAAGCAAGGAAGATATCGTTTGTTTGAGATGGAACATCGTTATGAAAACAGAAGTCTTCCCATTGTATATACGGTGGATCTCAGGGAAGAATTAAAAGAGGGAAATCGTTCGATCCTGAGCAGAAAATTACAAACAGGCATCGAGGAGAGACTGCGGAAAAAGGAGCAGGTGATGTTGTTCTTGAACCGTCGGGGATATGCGGGATTTATGTCCTGTCGTGCCTGCGGAAGTGTGATGAAGTGTCCGCATTGTGATGTTTCTTTATCGCTGCATCGTCATGGACGGATGGTCTGTCATTACTGTGGATATGAAACCGGACAGCCGGAGCAATGTCCCCGATGCGGATCCCCTTATATTGGAGGATTCCGGGCGGGAACTCAGCAGATCGAAGATATTGTGAAAAAAATGTACCCCCAGGCGAGAGTCCTAAGGATGGATCTGGATACCACGAAAAAAAAGGAAGGGCATGCGCAGATTCTTTCTGCATTTGCCAATCAGGAGGCTGACATTCTGATCGGCACCCAGATGATCGTTAAGGGGCATGATTTTCCCAAAGTAACACTGGTGGGAGTCCTTGCAGCGGATCTGTCTCTGAACATCAGCGATTACCGGGCCAGTGAGAGGACATTTCAGCTTTTGACACAGGCTGTGGGTCGGGCCGGACGGGGGGAAACGCCGGGAGAAGCGGTGATACAGACCTATCAACCGGAACATTACAGCATACAGGCGGCAATCCGTCAGGATTATCCCGGATTTTATCAGGAAGAGATAGAGTATCGTCAATTGATGTCCTATCCTCCGGTATCCAATCTTTTTGCAGTAAGAGGTAGCAGTATGGATGAAGAACTCTTAACAGCAGGTATGGGATATATCAGACGTTTTCTTCGGAAAGTCGATGTGGGAGGACATTTGCAGATGATCGGACCGGCGGATGAACCGGTAGCGAAGGTAGCAGACATGTACAGACAGGTACTGTATGTAAAACATGAAAATATGGAACAGCTGTTGAGAGCAAAAGATAAACTGGAGCAGTATATCGAGATCAACAGCGGTTTTAAAAATATAAGAATTCAGTTTCAATTTAATAACTAACTATAGAAAGTAAATGGAGGATGCAGAATGGCAATTCGTAAAATCAGAATTATGGGTGATCGTATTTTAACAAAGAAATGCCGCCCGGTAGATGAGGTGACACCGAAAATTAAAACCCTGATCAAGGATATGCTGGATACCATGTATGACGCATATGGAGTAGGGCTGGCAGCACCACAGGTGGGTATTTTAAAGAGAATCGTTGTAATTGATGTTGGAGATCGTCCGTGGGTACTGATCAATCCGGAGATTACAGAAACCTCCGGTTCACAGACCGGTGATGAAGGATGTCTGAGCCTTCCCGGAAAATCAGGTACGGTTACAAGACCGAATGTAGTTACAGTAAAAGCGTATGATGAAAATATGGAGCCATTTACTCTGACAGGAGAAGGATTACTTGCAAGAGCTATTTGCCATGAATGCGAACATCTGGATGGTATCATGTATGTGGAACATGTGGAAGGTGAGCTTCATGATAATCAATATGACGAACAGGAAGAGGATGAATAATAAATGAGAGTTGTTTTTATGGGAACACCGGATTTTTCTGTGGGGACTTTACGTGAACTGGTGAAAGCAGGTCATGAGGTTGTAGGTGTGGTGAGCCAGCCGGATAAACCGAAAGGAAGAGGCAAAAGCCTTATGCCCACACCGGTAAAGGAAGCCGCACTTGAGTTGGGACTTCCGGTATATCAGCCGAAAAAGGTCAGAGAGCCTGAGTTCATAGAGATATTGAGAAAACTGGAACCGGAGGTTATCGTGGTGGTGGCATTCGGACAGATCATACCGCAGGAAATTCTGGATCTGCCGCCTTACGGCTGCATCAATGTACATGCCTCTCTTTTACCGAAATACCGGGGAGCAGCACCGATTCAGTGGGCTGTGATCGACGGTGAGCCACAGTCAGGTGTTACAATCATGAAAATGGATGCGGGGCTTGATACGGGAGATATGATCACAAAAGTGGTTGTGCCGATCGCGGAAGAGGAGACAGGCGGAAGTCTGTTTGATAAGCTTAGTGCCGCAGGTGCAAGGCTTCTTGTGGATACTCTTCCGTCTTTGACAAATGGTACAGCTGTGTATGAAAAACAGCCGGAGGAAAGTCCCACACCTTATGCAGCCATGATTCAGAAGCAGATGGGAAATATTGACTGGAATCGTCCGGCTGTGGAGATTGAGAGATTGGTGCGTGGGTTGAATCCATGGCCCAGCGCTTACACAAAACTGAAAGGCAAAACACTGAAGATTTGGAAAGCACAGGTGATAGAGGAGTCTGAAAATGATGCAGCTTTGGCTCCGGGTACGGTAATTCAGGCTGATACCCATGGCCTTTATGTAAAAACCGGACAGGATATATTGAATATTACGGAGCTTCAGCTAGAGGGAAAAAAAAGAATGGATACTCCGGCATTTCTGCGGGGGTATACTGTAGAAACGGGAAGCGTTTTATCTTAAAAGGAGATAAGACTCCCACCTCTATAGGTGGTGAGTTACGACAATTTAGTCTTGGTGGGAGTCCAATCTCCTTCCAAGATAAAGCCTCATGCAAAGCATGACGCGCACCTCGCAGCAAGTACGCCGAGGCGTACTTGAACTTGAAAGAAGAGAACCTGAACGGAATGATAGGAAAAGAGGAGAGAGCAGATGTATTATGGAATGGGTTATAGAATGTATTTTGATCCCACATACGTACTTGTACTGATCGCTGCATTGATCGCACTGGCAGCATCCGGTTATTGTACTTCAACGATGAGACGATACAGCAGGGTCAGAATTTCGTCAGGTGTGACAGGGCAGGAAGCGGTGGAGCGTGTTTTACACGCAGCCAGAATCTATGATGTGGGACTTTACAGGCTGGGTGGCACAGGAAGTTCATTTTACCGGTATGATAAAACAATTCATTTGTCGGAAGATTTGTTTGCTCAGCCCAGTATTACAGCGGTAGCTACAGCTGCGCATGAATGTGGACATGCCATGCAGCATGCCAGTGGATATGTGGTAAACCGGGTGATTAATTTTCTAAACCCCGTGGTACAGATCAGTTCCAATGCGGCGATACCGATTTTTATTCTGGGATTGATTTTTTCTCTGGAACCGCTGCAGACTCTGGGAATCATACTCTTTGGGGCAGTTGTAGTCTTTCAGCTTCTGACTCTGCCCTGTGAGATGAATGCATCCCGGAGAGCGATTGCTATGCTGAAGAGCACGGGGATTGTTCGCACAGAAGAAGAAATCAGAGGTGCGAAAAAAGTGCTGTTTGCCGCAGGTCTTACGTATGTGGCAGCACTGGCAGGAGCACTTCTCCAGTTACTGCGTTTGATTATTTTATCCGGAGGAAGAAGACGTGACGATTGAATCTGATGTAAGAGGCACTGCTCTTGAAATACTTCTTGAAATTATTCAGGGAAATGAATATAGCCATATTGCTGTTCGCAATGCCCTTGATAAAATGCAGTATCTTCCCAAGCAGGAAAGAGCATTTATTAATCGGCTTGTGGAAGGAACACTGGAATATATGCTTCGGATCGATTATGTACTGGATCAGTATTCCAGTGTAAAAGTTAAAAAAATGAAGCCGGTAATCCGTAATATTCTCCGCTGCGGGGTGTATCAGATTCTGTTTATGGACAGTGTTCCGGATTCGGCGGCATGTAATGAAGCGGTTAAGCTGGCACAGAAAAAAGGATTTTATAGTCTAAAAGGGTTTGTTAACGGTGTTTTGCGAACTGTGGCCAGAGAAAAAGATCATATTGTTTATCCGGTCAGGGAAAAGAATCTGTCAGAATATCTTTCTGTATGGTATTCTATGCCGTTGTGGCTGGTAGAAAGATGGCTGGGAGAATATGGACCTGAGATAACGGAGACGATGCTGAAAGAATTTCTGGCAGATCGTCCGACTACGATTCGATGTCAGCTTTATCGGATGGATCCCGAACTGACAGTGTCCAGTTTGATAAAGCAGGGGGCTAAGGTGGAAAAAGCACCATATCTTCCTTACGCATGGTATTTGTCTGATTACAGTCATCTGGCAGGATTGAAATCCTTTGTTATGGGGAGATTTGTGGTACAGGATATCAGCTCCATGTTGGTTACAGAGGCTGCAGCTCCTAAAAAGGGAGATTATGTGATCGATCTGTGTGCGGCACCTGGAGGAAAGAGTCTACATGTTGCCGACAGGATGGAAGGATATGGTCATGTGGATGCCCGGGATCTGACGGATTATAAAGTGGAACTGATTCAGGAAAATATAAAGCGGACTGGTGCGATCAATATCGCAGCCAGTAAAAAGGATGCTACGGTAAGGGATAAAGAATCCCTGGAAAAAGCGGATATTGTACTGGCAGATGTTCCGTGCTCCGGGTTGGGTGTCATTGGGAAAAAGACGGACATTAAATACCGGGTGGACCAGGATAAGATTCAGGAACTGGTGGTTTTGCAGCGGCAGATTCTACATAATGCAGCGTCCTATGTAAAACCGGGCGGAACACTGATCTACAGTACCTGTACTATCACAAGAGAAGAAAACATTGAAAATGTGGAATGGTTTCTGGAAAATTATCCTTATAAACTGGAAAGCCTGGATCCGTATCTGTGCGAAGAACTACACAGTGAGACCACAGAAAAAGGATATCTGCAGCTGTTGCCGGGGGTTCATAAAACGGATGGATTTTTCCTGGCACGCTTTAGAAAAAAATAGAAATGTTGTTTTGGTTGTGAGAGGGGACGGAGAGTCAGGAACATGAAGATGATTGCAGAGGCAGGCCGTTCCCCTTCAGCTAATCACTAAAATGAACAGTACACAGATTCCAGAATAAGGAGTACACTATGGAAAAGCTTGATATTAAGTCTTTATATGAGGATGAGTTGAAGGAGAGGATGGTTTCTCTTGGGGAGAAGCCTTTTAAAGGGAAGCAGGTTTTTGAGTGGCTGCATAAGAAAACAGTGGGTTCTTATACGGAGATGACGAATCTGTCTCTGAATCTGCGGAATAAGCTGGAAGAGCAGGAACCGCTGGTGCGTTTGGAACCTGTGGAGGTCCAGACTTCTAAAATAGATGGCACGCAGAAGTATCTGTTCCGCCTCCGTGACGGCAATGTGATCGAAAGCGTGTGGATGAAATATAAACATGGCAATTCAGTTTGTATATCATCCCAGGTGGGCTGCCGTATGGGCTGCCGTTTCTGTGCGTCAACCATAGGAGGACTTACGAGAAATCTTCTTCCATCGGAAATGCTGGATCAGGTGTACCGGATTCAGGAGATGACCGGAGAGAGAGTATCCAATGTGGTGGTTATGGGAACCGGGGAACCGATGGATAATTATGATAATCTGCTTCGTTTTATCCGCATATTGAGTGATGAGAAAGGTCAGAATATCAGTCAGAGAAATCTGACGGTGTCTACATGTGGAATTGTGCCTAGGATTCGTCAGCTGGCTGACGAAGAGCTTACGATTACACTTGCATTGTCTCTGCATGCACCTACAGATGAAAAAAGACGGGAACTTATGCCTATAGCAAATAAGTATTCCTTGAACGAGGTAATCCCGGCCTGTAAATATTATTTTGAAAAAACAGGACGGAGAATTACTTTTGAATACAGTCTGGTAGGTGGAAAAAATGACAGTGAGGCGGATGCAAGAGAGCTTGCAGCGCTGATTGGCCAACTGAATTGTCATGTGAATCTTATACCGGTGAATCCAATCAAGGAGAGAAGCTTTGTACAATCAGACAAAAAAGTGATAGAGAATTTCAAAAATAAACTTGAAAAATATAGAATAAATGTTACTATTAGAAGAGAAATGGGCAGGGATATCGATGGTGCCTGCGGTCAATTGAGAAAAAAATACATCGATATGGAGTGAGTTTAGTTAGATAAAAGGGAGAATTTGTCATGAAATCGTATTCTGTGACAGATGTGGGACAGAAGAGAAGAGAAAACCAGGATTACGTATATGCATCCGAACAGCCGATTGGAAATCTTCCCAACCTGTTTGTGGTAGCCGATGGTATGGGCGGCCATAATGCAGGGGATTTTGCTTCACGCTGCGCCGTTTCTGTGATGGTGGAATCCGTGAAAAGAGATATGAGTTTTAACCCGATCAAGATCATCCGCCACGCAATTGAGACAGCAAATGAGCAGGTATGTGTACAGGCGGATCTGGATCCGCAGAAATCGGGGATGGGAACTACTTTGGTGGCAGTTACTGTAGTCGGTCACTATGCATATGTAGCAAATGTAGGGGACAGCCGATTATATCTGTCGGATTCCCACGATATTGTACAGATTACAAGAGACCATTCCTGGATTGCTGAGATGGTTCGAAGGGGCGAGATCAGCAGAGAGGAAGCGAGAAACCATCCGGATAAAAATATCATAACCCGTGCGGTGGGAACAGGACCTTCCGTGAGAATTGACTTTTTTGATGTGGAGTTGGAGGAAGAGACCCGGATACTTATGTGTTCCGACGGGTTGAGCAATATGGTAAGTGATGATACTATACAGGAAATCCTGTGTTCGTCAGATGATATAGAAAAATCAGCCGAAAGTCTGGTTGCGCTAGCCAATGAGAATGGCGGCAGAGATAATATTTCGGTAATTATAATTGAACCATTTACAAACGAGGTGAAAGAATGTTAAAAGAGGGAATGATTGTAGGAGAAAGATACGAGATAATCAGCAGAATCGGAAGCGGCGGTATGGCTGACGTATACAAAGCAAAAGATCATAAGCTGAATCGTCTTGTAGCAGTGAAGGTGATGAAAGCGGAATTCAGCGAAGACAGGAGTTTTATCGCAAAGTTCCGGAAAGAAGCACAGGCAGCCGCAGGGCTGGCGCATCCGAACGTGGTAAATGTCTATGATGTAGGGGAGGATAATGGCATTTACTATATCGTTATGGAATTGGTTCAGGGTATTACTCTGAAAGATTATATTACGAGAAAAGGAAAACTGACGGTAAGAGAGGCAACCAGTATCGCCATTCAGGTTTCATTGGGGCTGGAAGCGGCTCATAGAAGCAATATCATTCACAGAGATGTAAAACCTCAGAATATTATTATTTCTACAGACGGTAAAGTAAAGCTGTCTGACTTTGGTATCGCTCGTGCGGCTTCTTCTAATACCATCAGTTCCAATGTTATGGGATCAGTACACTATAGTTCTCCGGAACAGGTACGTGGAGGCTACAGTGATGCGAAAAGCGATATCTATTCTCTGGGTATCACTATGTATGAGATGGTTACGGGAAGAGTACCATTTGACGGGGATACGACAGTAGCAATAGCCATCAAGCATTTGCAGGAAGAAATTGAATCTCCGAGAAAGTATGTGCCGGAGCTTCCGTACAGTCTTGAACAGATTATTCTGAAATGCACACAGAAGAGTGTGGATCGACGTTATAACAGTATGACAGAATTGATAGAAGATCTGAAACATTCCCTTCTGGATCCAAATGGCAATTTTGTTACACTTACCCCGCTTGCAAGTCATGCACAGACAGTGATGCTTTCTTCCGATGAATTGGATGCGATTCGAGAAGGTCGTTCTGGTTATGCGGTGCCTAAAAAGGAAGAGTCCAACTATCTGGAGGATGAAGATGACGAGGAGGATGAGGACGAAGAAGACAGAGTATATGATGAGGATGAAGATGACGACGAGGATGAAGGCGAGATCAGTTCCAAGTTGGAGAAAGCCATGACTATTGGCGGCTTCATCATTGGTGCCATCATTATCTGTATTTTGATATTCTTTATTGCAAAGGCAGCCGGACTGGTAAATTTTGGAAGTAAGAAGGCCGACGACCAGCAGATTGAGCAGGAAGAAGATCTGGAAGATCTGGTGGATGAAAATGGACAGGTTCCGGTACCGAATCTGGTAAATATGACAGAAGAGAATGCACTTAGTGTTCTGGAACAGATGGGACTGAAAGGAAATAAAATCGGCGAAACCCAGTCTGACGCACCGGCTGGTATGATCATTTCTCAGGAGCAGACAGCAGGGGACAAGGTGGATCAGGGAACTGTGATTAATTATACAGTAAGTGCCGGCACAGATTCTCCGACAGTACCGGCGGTAACAGGGCTCTCACAGTCAGAAGCGGAGGCTCAGATAAAAGCACTGGGACTGGAGACATCTATTCAGCAAAGTTACAGTGATACAGTTCCGATCGGAAAAATCATCAGTGTGGATCCGGCGGAAGGAACACAGCTGACCAAAGGAGCGACTGTAACACTTGTTGTCAGTCTGGGTGAAGAGAACAAGCAGGTGGCGGTTCCGAGCGTGATCGGACAGGATGAGGCTACCGCTAAGAAAACCCTGAATGATAATGGCTTCCAGGTAAATGTGGAGACTACTACGGAATCCAATGGGGTTGGAGAAGGATGTGTGGCAAGCCAGGATATTCCGGCAGGAACAGAAAAAGATCCGGGAACAACGGTTACTATTAAGGTTTATCATGCTCCGGCAGCTTCCAATGAGCCTTCCTCACAGACTCCGTCGGAAGGACAGGGTACAGGAGCTGTGATATGGAAATGTAATGTTAAACTGGAACAACCAAAGAATTACAGCGGTGGACCGGTTCAGCTGACACTGGTACAGAATGTAAATGGACAGAATGTGGAGTCTGTCTTTCTGGAAGGAGAAACCATTACATTCCCATATGTATTATCTATACAGGGGGCTGACGGTGTAGAAACAGGAACCGTATATCTAAAAGAACTGGTAGATGGAACTTATGTGGAACGCGGACATTATTCCGATGTACCATTCAAACAGTCCTGAGAGGATTCATATGCAGGGTAAAATAATAAAAGGAATTGCCGGATTCTACTACGTTGACGTGGTAGAATCCGGAATTTATGAGTGCAAGGCAAAAGGAATCTTCCGGAAAGAAAAAATGAAACCCCTGGTGGGAGATAATGTGAAGATAGAAGTACTGGATCCGAGTGCAATGACAGGAAATTTGGTGCAGATTCTTCCGAGGGTAAACCAGCTGATTCGTCCGGCGGCAGCCAATGTGGATCAGGCGCTGGTTATTTTTGCTGTCCGTCAGCCGGAACCGAATTTTGGGCTGTTGGACCGTTTTTTAATTGCGATGGAACAGCAGGATATTCCGGTTATTATCTGTTTCAACAAAAAAGATCTGGGGAATCAGGAGGAACTGCAGAAAATCTGCGATATTTATGAAGGATGCGGATATTGCGTTCTGACAGTCAGCGCTGAAAAAGAAGAAGGGATCGAACAGATCCGTGAGATTCTGGAGGGAAAGACTACCGTGGTGGCAGGTCCGTCCGGTGTGGGAAAATCTTCGATCACGAATCTTTTACAGGAAGAAGTAAACATGGAAACTGGTGAGATCAGCAAAAAGCTGAAAAGAGGAAAGCATACCACACGCCATTCTCAGCTTTTGACAGTTGGTGCTCATACGTATCTGATGGATACTCCTGGATTTAGTTCTTTGTTTGTGGAAGGAATGGAAAAAGAAGAGCTTCGCATGTATTTTCCGGAAATCCGCAGATATGAAGGAGAGTGCCGATTTCAGGGATGTGTTCACGTGAATGAACCGGACTGTCGGGTAAAGGCAGCTGTGGAAGAAGGAATCATAAGTTCGGAACGATATGAAAGTTATGTAAGTTTGTATGAAGAATTGAAAGAAAAGGAAAAAAGGAGATATTGAGTATGTATGAATTAGCCCCATCTATTTTGTCTGCTGATTTCAATTGTCTGGGTGAACAGATTCATCAGGTGGAAGAATCCGGGATTCGATGGCTTCATATTGATGTGATGGACGGCGCTTTCGTACCCAGCATTTCTTTTGGAATGCCTGTGATTGCCTCAATCAGAAAAAGGACGTCTCTTTTCTTTGATGTGCATCTGATGGTGGAAGAGCCGGGAAGATATATAGAAGAATTTAAAAAATGTGGTGCCGATCAATTGACGGTACATGCAGAGGCATGCAGACATCTGGACAGTACCCTGCGGGAAATAAAAAAAGCAGGCATGCGTGCAGGAGTCGCTGTCAATCCGGCTACTCCGGTAGCTCAGTTGGAAAATGTATTGGGAATGGTGGATATGGTGCTGATCATGTCAGTAAATCCTGGTTTTGGTGGGCAGGCATATATCGACTACTGTACGGAAAAAGTCAGAGCTGTGCGGAAAATGGTGACAGATCGGGGGCTTTCTGTGGATATTCAGGTAGATGGCGGAATCAATGAAAAAACATTGCCAACGGTTCTTACAGCAGGAGCCAATATCATTGTTGCCGGTTCGGCTGTATTCGGATCGGATATTCAGGGAAATATAGAAAAGCTTTGCAGCATGATAGGAGAGCGGGAATAAAAGTGAAAACATTAATCATTAGTGGGGGCAATATCGAAACGGATTTTGCCCTTTCTTTTATCAAAAACACTGAGCCGGATTATGTGATCGGTGTGGACAGAGGAATGAAATTCTGTTATGAGCAACAGATTCGTCCGGATTTTATTGTGGGAGACTTTGACAGTTTACCCTATTCTATATTAGAATGGTATAAAGAGAATGGAGATATTCCTATCCGGGAATATAATCCGGTAAAAGATGCAACTGACACTATGATTGCACTGCAGATGGCATTGCAGAAGAGAAGCACAGAAATCTGGATTCTCGGAGGAACAGGAACAAGGATTGATCATGTGTTGTGTAATATCCACATATTAAAAAATGCATGGCTTGCAGGTGTTCCGGCTTATCTCGTAGACAGCCATAACCGAATCAGTCTGCCTGTGGAGAAGCACTTTACCGTAAGAAAAGCAGAGCAATATGGAAAGTACGTATCGTTTTTTCCACTGGGCGAAGAGGTGGAAGGATTGACACTGAAAGGTTTTAAGTATCCACTGGAAGGCTACTGTCTTCGAAATCTGGAAGGTCTGGGAGTCAGTAATGAAATCTCTGAGGATGTGGCAGAGGTATCCTGGGAGGATGGTATTCTGGTGATGATTCAGAGCCGGGATTAAAGTATTAATGTATAATAGGAGGTACAACATGAATTTACAGGAAAAACAACAGGCATTGGTTCAGGCAGTGGAGGAGATTGCTGAAAGAGAAGGCGCATACTGGAATGATAATGAGAAAATGCGCCGTACATTTGAGAATTGTTATGTAAGTACGGCAAAGACAACCACTAAGTTTTTAGAAGGTGGGGAGGCATACGTATTTACAGGTGATATTTCTGCCATGTGGCTGAGAGATTCCTCCGCACAGGTAGTACATTATCTTCCGTTCTTAAAAGAATATCCGATTTTGAAAGAGATGGTACAGGGACTGATTGCCAGACAGGCCCGGTATATTCATATTGATCCGTATGCAAACGCTTTCAATGAAGAACCCAATGGAAACTGTTGGGAAAAAGATCTGACAGAGTATAATTCATGGAATTGGGAAAGAAAATACGAGATTGATTCCCTGTGCTACCCGGTGTGGCTGATTCATCAGTATGTGGAAAATACAGGAGCTCATGATGTGTTTACTCCGGAGGTGAAGCAGGCGTTCCGGGATATCCTGGATGTGTGGAAACTGGAGCAGAATCATGAAAATTCAAAATATTCTTTTGTACGTCTGAACTGCCCGCCGTCTGACACGCTCAGCAGAGACGGAAAAGGGGAGCCGGTAGGGTATACAGGTATGACCTGGTCAGGATTTCGTCCCAGTGATGATTCCTGTAAATACGGCTATCTGATTCCATCTAATATGTTTGCAACTGTAGTTTTGGGATATATGGAGCAGTTTTTAAGAGAAGAGTATCAGGATGAAGAGATGGCAAAAGAAGCTTCAAAACTGAGAGGGGAGATTCAGGAAGGAATTCGCAGATATGGAATCGTAAAAGATGATACGTTCGGAGAAATATATGCATATGAAACAGATGGACTGGGAAATTACAATCTGATGGATGATGCCAATGTACCAAGTCTTCTGTCTCTGCCATGGCTTACATATTGTGGTAAGGATGACCCGATTTATAAAAACACCCGTGCATTTGTGCTCAGCAAAAAGAATCCATACTATTTTGAAGGGGAAAAAGCCAGAGGAATTGGAAGTCCGCACACACCGGATCAGTATATCTGGCATATTGCCCTGACGATGCAGGGACTTACTTCGGACAATAAAGAGGAGAGAGAAGCATTGTTACAGACCCTTCTTTCTACGGATGCCGGTTGTGAAGTTATGCATGAGGGATTTCATTGTGATAAACCAGAAGAGTTTACAAGAGAATGGTTTGCATGGGCGAACTCATTATTTGCTTTGTTCGCATTGTCTATGAAGGAGTGAGATTATGATGGATACAGATAAAAAAATGGATAAACAGACTTTATATCGTCATGTGGGCAGCATACAGCAGGCAGCGAAAGTCCGTCCTGTCACTTATACAGAGGGAAGAGCGGAACAATTGAAAGCATATGAGGTGAAGAATGGCCCGCTGGCGTTTACGGTACTGGGAGATAAGTGCCTTGATATTACGGATGTTTCTTATAGAGGAATCAATATCAATTTTCTTTCAAAACCTGGACTTATGGGAAGAAATCATTATGATACTCATGGAGATGAGGCTCTGAGAAGTATCATGGGAGGGCTGATGTTTACCGCAGGTTTGGAAAATATCTGCCCTCCGTGTACAAGCAGCGGAAAAGAATATCCTATGCATGGAAGGATTCGTACAACTCCTGCAGAGCATTTGTCTGCGGATGCGGTATGGACAGAAGAGGGCTATAGGATCACGGTTTCCGGTGAGATGCGTGAGGCGGAGCTTTTCGGTGAAAACATGGTACTAAGAAGAAAGATTACTACCACTTATCCGGGAAAGACAATCACGGTGGAGGATGAGATTGAAAATCAGGCTTTCCGCAGAGAACCGATGATGCTTCTATATCACTGTAATATCGGATGGCCGCTTTTGGATGAAGACTGTGAAATTATACTCCCCACCCGGAAAGTGATTCCGCGGGATGCTGAGGCAGAAGGACACGAAGAAACATATAATCAAATGGAAGCGCCAAAGGACAATGAGCCGGAGTATGTATTTATACATGAACTGGCAGCCGATGAAAAAGGTGAAACTTTTGCAGCAGTAATCAACCATAAACTGGGAATCGGAATTTGCATTTCTTTTAATCAAAAAGAACTGCCTTATTTTATGGAATGGAAATCATTGGCATCCGGTGATTGGAAGACTGTATCATGAGCAGCAGGGAACGCTTCACCATATGGAACCTTTTGCCGTGGAGAAGAAAAAGCTGGTGTTTACGTTCCTTGATGGAGAGGAAGAACTAAACGCTGTAAAAGAAAGGGCGAGACGGTTGATGGAAAACTAAAAATACAATTGGCTGACGGGAAAGGAGTGACAGCGGATGAAAAGGATAGGAAGACGGATACATGAGCTGAAGTTAAAATTCAGTAATATGGGAATTGCCAGAAAGATTATGTTTCTGCTCTTTGTCGTTTCTTTGATTCCGCTGTTCTGTACTATGATCTTGTATTATAATCTCAGTTCCCGGTTGGTGCGATCCCAGACCACAGAATTGATTCTGGCAAATCTGGAGCAGTCCGCTAACAACGTACAGAATTTCTGGCAGACCTATGAGGATATTATCCAGAGTATTTATATTGATGATTTTTATGGAGAAGAGATGCAGCCCATCAATGTATGGGACAGCAATAATTATCAGTTTTCCAAATCAGAGATTACAAAGCGGTTGGAGAACATTGTTTATACAAACAAAGAGATTCTGGGAATCCTTATTGTGGGTCAGTACTATGATATCTGTTTTTACGACAGTGTTACTTCATCCAGCCAGACCAGTTTCTGTTTTGATACGGAGACAAAGTATCTGAGAACAAATGCGTATATCAAAGAGGCTATGGAGGAGGATAAAATCGTGTATTCTTCTCTGGAGCATATCAGCAGCCTGGAGTTTGGCAGCAAAGATGTATTATATATTGCCTGTCAGCTCAGAAACTTTGAGAGTTTCGATGAGAAACCCATGGGATGTGTAATGTTGTGTGTGGATGAATCCGCTTTGGAGGATGTATATGGGAAGAGCAACACGAATTCCAATATCACCATGGTTACCAATGAATTTGGAGATATTCTGTCCTTTCCTTCCGCTTCTCTGGCAGGTGTCAATATTTTAGAAGAAACTGTGGGAGTAAAGACAGAGAAGGATGAAAAAACCGGAGAAGAGATCCGGGCTCCCGCTGATCAGGAGGAAATTGAAAATGCAGCTACTATTTTTCTCAAACAGAGAGGATATCTGGAAGGAAGAAGGTTGGAAGCTGTCAGTAAGGAAGTGAGGAAAGGCACCTGTTATGTGATCAATGTACAGAATTCAGATTATGCCATGAGAAATTTCAGCTTTATTGTTGATATCATGGTGATTTTTACGTTGCTTGTAGGGATTTTCTGTGTAATTCTTTCTATTGATTTTTCAAGGAATGTGGATGATTCTGTACAGCCGATTATTTCTGCCATGGAAGAAGCCGATCGGGGAAATCTTCATGCGAAAATTGAAATCAGAGGAAATAATGAGTTTTCAAGGATTGCCAGACAGTTTAATAAAATGATTGTACAGATTCGGGTATCCGGTGAGCAGGAAAGAGAGGCATTGTTAAGAGAAAAGAATGCAGAAATCAAGTCGCTGGAAGCACAGATCAATCCACACTTTCTCTATAATACACTGGATGCAATCAATTGGGTAGCACTTGACCGTCAGGAATCAGGGTTGTTTCATGAAGCATCCCAAAATTATCATTTATCTTGAACCTGTAGTCAGTCCGTCCGAAATCCGGTCTGGGTGACCTCCCTGACATTTTT
>SFGF01000096.1 GCA_004556655.1 Lachnospiraceae bacterium
CAAGTTGCTCCGGACGGAACGATTATTGATGGAGAAAATTATCAAATAATAGAACAGAGTGTAGGAAAAAGGATTTTTTATGGAATCCTGCGCATTTTAATTATTCCGTTTCGACATTTGCTATAAAAAGCAGAAATAGTAAATATTATTGATGAATGTGAGAGTTTACTAAAACTGGGAGGAGTAAAATATGAAAACGTTGAAAAAAATAAAGCTGGATATGTGGATAAATGCAATCATGACGGTATTGATTGGAGTTTTATTCATAATAAAGCCATATGATTCATTTAAAGTGATTGCAGTGATTGCAGGTATTATGATTTTGTGCAGTGGGATTTTTGATTTGTTCTATGATTTAAAAATTCGGTTGAATACTTATTTTATGCAGGGATCGTTATTTGAAGGCATTTTGAAATGTATTTTGGGAATCTTTATCATTACACATGCTGGAATTACAATAGTGTTATTTTCTTACGTGTTTAGTATTTTCATCATAATCAATGGAGTAATCTGTATGGAGACGGCTGTTTGTATGAAAGACATATTTCATGTGCGCTGTACATCATATGTTATTCTATCATGTATTATTATTCTGGCTGGAATTAGTATGATGTTCTTTTCACCGGATACGGTTTCAGCCGCTGCATTAATGGCAGGAATTATCTTCATTTTAAATGGCATTATTGACATTATTATATTATACCGATTGAGTAAAATAGGTAAAAAATATGCTCTTGAAATGAAGGATGTGTTTGATGAAGTAAATGGAAATATAATAGACGAATAGATATAAGAAATATCTTGTGATTATAATTATGAATGAGAAAAGTTGGATGAAAATCAGAAACAAAGAAAAAAAACAAAAGAGTGAGAAAAAGTCAGAAATAAAGCTAAAGAAACTCACTCCTTTAGCAGCAATTATTCTGATGACATTGATTCTTTTTGTGATTGTAAGAAAATCAGAAGAACCTTTGTCTGTAAAAACGATATTGAGGTATACACCTGAAAATATGATTTTGGCTGCGTGTGTTTTAGTTTTGTTCTTTGCTCTCAAAAGCCTTACAATTATGTTTCCATTGTCGATTTTATATTTGAGCAGTGGAGTTCTGTTTACACCATTTATAGCTGTGATGGTAAGTATGGTTGGACTGGCGACAACCATTACGATTCCTTATTGGATCGGAAGATACAGCGGTGAAGATATTATACAGTATATTGGGACTAGATATCCCAAGGTTCAACAACTGACAGGATATCAGAATGAAAATGCTTTTTTTGTATGTTTTATTACCAGAATTGTTGGATTTTTGCCAGGTGACATTGTCAGCCTGTATTTTGGCGCTTGTGGAGTGAAATTCACCACTTATCTGACAGCAGGAATAAGCGGTTCTTTGCTCAGTATTGTTACTACTACTTTGCTTGGAACTAAGTTGAGCAATCCATTTTCAATAGAATTTATCATGGTATTATTATTAAGAATTTTGGTTTCTGCCGGAACTGTAGTCTTGAAACACTATATGAATAAAAGAACAGGAGAGAAAGGAGAAAAATGAATAGAATATTAAAAGTCAAGAGTATATTGTTTCCATCTCTAGGATTAATCTGTATATTGTTTTCTGATAGAGTAACTCTTCTGTTACCTTATTTATTAGGAAGTGCTATGGTACTTGTAGGTACTCTGATGTTAGTAAGCTATTTTAAGGAAAAAAAGTTTTTTGAAAAGCAGGCAGACGAATTAGCATATAGTATTATGATGTTTATTATGGGGATTGCATTTTTACTGAAAGGATCCAGTTCGTTGGAGGCATTAGGAATTACTTGGGCAATTATCGGTATTAGAAAGGCATCTAAATCATTGAATGGGGCAATTAGGCAGTTCTTTTGTAGAAATAATAATTGTGTTATACCAATGATAGAATTTTTTGTACGAATCACGCTAGCATTACTCCTTCTGTTTAATCCGATTGAAAAGATATCCAATCATGTGATTATATTAGGATTGGAAATAATAGCAGTTAGTTTTCCATTTTGTAATATATCCCATTCAGGATAATTGATGATGATAGGTATATTGATCCTTCGTATGATTCAATTCATACGGAGGTTTCTTTTTGCCTTTTTTTCTCATCTTTACATTTTTTTACTGAAACATGTTGTATAAGACCCTCTGAAACTTTGGATATATAGAGGGACATTTATATCCGCGAGCAACGAGCCAAGCGGACATGCTTGCATGTCCATTTGGCGACTGCCGCGAGAACCAAATGCCCCGTAACTTGCGGGGGATTTGGTATGCCGCCTCCAAAATGATGAAATGAGAGGTAATGACATATGGCAGAGAAAAGATGTTATACAGTAAAAGAGTTACAGGAGATTCTTGGAGTCAGTAGACCGACGGTCTATAACCTTCTGAAGAAAAATGAATTCCGGTGGATCCAGTTGGATGGCGGGAAGTACCGCATTTCCAAAAAGAGCTTTGATGACTGGCTGGATAAACTGCCGGAAGATTTTAATTAATTCCACGTTAAATTACAAAATCGACATCCTAAATTTTTTTGAAAAAATGCGGTATGGTATGGGCAGAAGGAGGGAGACTTCATGGATCGAGAAAAAATGATAAATACGGAAGACTATGACAGTCTGTTGAAAGAAGTGGAAACAAACAGCCCATACAAAAGGCTGCCTTCTCCGGCAAAAAAGTGGATGAGTGTTTCGGAGATGGGGGAACTTCTGGGGCTTAAGAAAACGGATCGGTATTGGCTGATACATAAGAATTATTTTGAGACAAAAGAGTTTGCCGGTAAAATGCGGATCAATATCGAGAGTTTTGAAAAATGGTATGCAAATCAGATTAAGTATCACAAAGTCAATGGGGAAGAGCCGGGAAAGGA
This sequence comes from Lachnospiraceae bacterium, assembly GCA_004556655.1. Classification (GTDB taxonomy): domain Bacteria; phylum Bacillota; class Clostridia; order Lachnospirales; family Lachnospiraceae; genus Oliverpabstia. The sequence goes on from SFGF01000096.1 coordinate 2,892, forward strand.
ATTAAAAGAATGGTCCTATTCTATTCCGGAACTGGCTGAGATGCTGGAACTTACAGATGGTGTTGTCTATGACCTGATCAAGCGAAACAATATTGCGGTAGTGATCATAGATTACTGGAAACGTGTGCCGATGGAGGCATTCCGGAAATGGTATGATGGTCAATCAAAATACAGGACAAAAGAAGATAAAAAGAGGGATGCGGAAATGGAAGCAGCTACTCTCACTATGCCGGAGATGGCCAGACAGCTTGGAATTTCCAGAAAGCAGGTATATAACATCCTAAATAAAAAGAAGTACAAACACTTTTTTGAATATGTAGTGATCGCTGACCGTAAACGGATCACAAAAGAAAGTTTTCGAAAGTTTCTGGATGGACAGGATGAGTACCATCTGGATCCGGCAAATGATTATGAAGAACTGGCTTTAGAGGAAAATGTAGCACTTGCTGATTTCCGACGAAAGAAGCTGTCGCAGACCGGACAGCGAGGCAGAAATGGAAATTTGAAATATCTTACACCGGATGAAGCAGCATTTATGGCAAAAGTGAGCCGGTCCATGGTTACTGTCTGGTACAAAAGAGGATATTTCCCGGCTGTTAAGGTAGGCACCAATGTCCGTATCAAACGCAAAGAGTTTGAAGAGTGGCTGAAAAAAAGAAATACAGGAAGGGGCTGTTAGATTATGGCGTCGATCAGAGAAAGAAATGGAAAGTTTAATGTAATTTATTCCTATACCGATCCGGATGGGAAGCGGAAGCAGAAATGGGAAACCTATGCTACAAAAGCAGAAGCAAAAAAACGAAAGAAGGAAATTGAGTATAAGGAAGAAATGGGATCCATGGTGATTCCACAGTGTAAAACCATGAAGGAACTGCTGGATGAATATGTTGCTCTATATGGGAAAGATAACTGGGCATTGTCTACGTATGATGGAAATGTATCCCTTATCAATAATTATATCCTTCCGATTATCGGAGATGTGAAACTGGCAGATATCAATACTCGTTTTATTGAAAAGTATTACCAGAGACTATTAAAAACCCCAGCGGTGATCAATCCGATGATTGGGAAAAGAATGAATGAGTATGTATCGACTAGCACTATCCGGGACATTCATAAACTTCTTCGGAGCTGTTTTCAGCAGGCAATCAAGTGGGAACTGATGGAGAAAAATCCTTGTATTTATGCGACGGTTCCAAAGCATAAGACAAAAAAACGGGATATCTGGACTGCTGAAACTCTGATGTATGCCATGGAAGTATGTGAGGATGAACGGTTGAAGCTGGCCATGAATCTCTCCTTCTCCTGTTCTCTTCGAATTAGTGAGCTTTTGGGACTTACATGGGACTGCGTCGATATTTCCGAAGAAGCAATTAAGGAAAACCGGGCATATCTTTTCATAAATAAGGAATCTCAGCGTGTGAGCAAGGCTGCTTTAAAGGAACTGGATGCAAAAGACGTCCTGCTCGTATTTCCGGAAAAGAGTAAAAAGAATAAAACGGTTCGAGTTCTGAAAACACCGAAGACAGACAGCAGTGTCCGAAAGGTATTTCTTCCAAAGAGTGTTGCCAAAATGCTGATTGAATGGAAAGAAAAACAGGATGAAACAAAAGAAATCCTGGGGGATGAATATCTGGATTATAATCTGGTCATGGCAAGTACTTTTGGACTACCGTTGGGTGATGGTGCAATCAGAAAACCATTGAATCAATTGATCAAGGAGCATAATCTTCCACCGGTGGTCTTCCACAGCCTGAGACACAGCAGTGTTACGTATAAGCTGAAACTGAATGGTGGAGATATAAAGGCAGTACAGGGCGACTCCGGACATGCTCAGGTCAGCATGGTCACTGATGTATATTCCCATATTCTGGATGATGATCGAAAGAAAAATGCAGAATTATTTGAAGAGGCATTTTACGAGAAGAAAAATCTGGATCCGCAGATGCACCCGAATACAGCAGAAAATACAGTGGCGGTTCCGGAAGGCATTGATCCGGAATTGCTTGCAAAAGTTCTCTCCAATCCGGAGATGACGGCACTGCTTGCGTCACTGGCGAAGACAATGAAATAATATATGTATAAGAGATATGCCTATGGTTTTTATTCCTACAAGTGTTCGACTTGGTACAAAAATTAAAAATATATTGTACTAAGTTGATTTTTGATATTTATCATGTATAATATAACTTGATACAAAAACTATTATATAATTGTATGAAGTTATTCGAGGGTGGTGTGTATTACTATGAACATGGTTATGGATTATGAGTCAATATTTAAACAGCATGGAGGAATAATGCGTACATGTGAACTTACGAAGGAGGGTATTTCTTATCGGATACTTCAAAACTTAATTGAAGAAGGCCTTGTAGAAAAAATTAAGTATGGCTACTATCAGTGGCAGGATGAAAAGGCATTTACAGAAGTATCAGTAATTTGTACACTATTTCCGGATGCCATTATTTGTGATCTTTCTGCAGCAATGTATTATGGATATACAGATCGTGTGCCGGGAATCTGGCATATAGCAGTAGATAACAAATCGGCAAGGAATAAATTCAAAATGGATTTTCCGATAATAAAGCCACATTTTATCGATGCAAACAGATTGGATATTGGTGTAAGTGAAGGAAATATTGACGGAATTACCGTAAAGATATATGACCGGGAACGTGTTGTCTGTGATTGTCTTAGACATATGAATACTATGGATGGAGAAGTGTTTAACACAGTAATCCAAAGATATGTGAAGGACAAAGAGAAAGATGCTGCTAAATTGATGGAGTATGCTGTGAGACTTGGTGTGGAAAAAAAGGCAAGAAGGGTGGTTGGAGTATGGCTGTAAAAGAGGTAAAAGATATGGGCGCATCAGTGCTTGCCAGATTAAAAAAGCAAGCAAAGGAAACTGAAATAAATTATCAGACTTGTCTCCAGCTTTTTGCACAAGAGGAGTTTCTTCGTAAACTTGAAATGTCACAGTATGCGGAAAATCTTGTTTTGAAAGGTGGCATGTTTTTATATACAATTTCTAATTTCGAAGGCAGACCGACCATGGATATTGACTTCATGTTAAGGAGAATGTCTAATGATATTGCAAATGTGGAAGCAATAATCAAAGAAATATGTAAAATGGATACAAATAATGATTTTATTGATATCGAGGTCGTTGGAACAAGAGAAATCACACCAGAAAAGAAATATCCTGGCATAGGAATCAATTTAATCACCCATATTAAAAATGTGAGAATTCCATTTTCGGTTGATATTGGCGTTGATGACGTAATAATACCGCATGCAGTAAAGAGAACGGTGGCAACTAGGTTGAAAGGATTTAAAGAGCCAAATATCTATACATATTCGCTGGAAAGTACGATGGCTGAAAAATTTGATGCTATCTTAAAAAGAATGACCGCTTCCAGCCGGATGAAAGATTTTTACGATATTTTCTATTGGTCGCAGGTTTTTGACTTTGATGGTCGAGTATTACAGGAGGCTATTTTTGAAACACTACAGCATAGAGGCACTGTATATGAGAAAGATAGTATGGAGAAAATAAGGGCATTTGACCAAAATGAATTTCTTCGAAATTTATGGACTAATTATTATCCTGGGCCGGGGCTTGATAAGCCGGATTTTTCTTCTGTATTAAAACAGATTGATCTATTTATTGGTCCACTATATGATGCAATACTGAGTGAAAATGAATTTTTTGGAATTTGGTCAGCAAAAGAAAATGTATGGAAATAGAGGAGATGAATAATATATTAGAAAAATAAAGCATTTTGGAAAGAAAGTCGTAGTCGACCCCCCATAGACAAATCAACAACAACCCTGTCTTTCGGAGTTGAATTAAAAAAATAGTGCTAAGCCATAGTTTAGAACCTATGACTTAGCATTTTATTTATGTCTTCATTCCCGAGAAAATATGATGTCAGCGGCAAGCCGGTTTTAGCAGACAATTGTTTGATGAAAGAGGAGCTTCTGGCCAGATTTATATATTTTCGATCTGATATTTTAGCAACTCTGAAATCGTGCATGAAATCAAAAATCTCTTCTGTACCAAAGTTGTCATTTAAGATATGTATCTGTAAAAGTCTTGTCAGGAGAACAGCAAGGTAACAAATAAGAAAATGTCCGGTTATGGTATCTCTTTTTTGCAGGTATACAGGCCTGGCATCCAACTGGGACTTCATAACACGGAAAGATTCTTCGATTCTCCAGAGATTATGGTATGCTGCGTATATTTCTGATGCAGTCATATGGGTTTCTGAAGTTATGATCATGTTGTAACCAGCAAGTTTTTTTGCTCTTTCTATCGCTTTTTCGTTTATTTCAACTTTGATCTTGCCATCTGTCTTTTGTCCTTTTTTGTCAGCCGAAACAAAGGTGACATATTTCGCACTGTCACCATATTCGGATTTTTTAGCTTCGCATGCTTTTAGTTTTTTTGCCTTTTCTACCTGTCTGTTTATTCCGTATTTCTGTTTTTCGGCAAGTTTAGGATTGAATGTGACAATACGTTTTTCAGGAAGTTTCAGCGTTTTTCTATGTCCGTCAGCATCTGTGTAGGTATATGAGAAATCATCAACACATTCTTTGATGCGATAGAGGACTTCTCCTTCCTTATTCTTTACATCAACATAATCATTTGGAAGCAATACCCAGGTTTCCTCTGTTTCGGGCAGGGTTTTAACAGACTTGGAAAAAATATATCCATCACCAGCTTTCAGTGCATGGAGAATGTTATTAAAACAGTTGAGCCCTTTATTGGCAACCTGAATAGTCCTTCCAGATATGTGATTCCTTTGTTTGAGATCATCAATAATAGTTCGGATTACTGGTTTTTCACTTTCATTTCCAGGATACATTTTCATACCTATCGGAATCTGGTTCGCATCGAGGAGCAGACCCAGTCCAACGATCGGTTCTTTTTTGTTTTCTTTTGATGGACCTTTGAGTCTGAAATTATCTTCTTTATCAATCTCGAAATAAAAATTTGTGCAGTCAAAGTAGGAATGAGAAGTATCAAATTTATATTTTTGATTGATCTGATGGTTGAAAATTTCAATAATCTTTTCGTATTCAGAACCGATATATTCAAGCCCTGAATAAAGCTGGTCAAGAGAAAAACTGTGTTTTTCAAAAAGTTTTGGGATAACCTCAACATATGTTTTTGATTTTGAACATGGCTGAACTACTCTTGCATAAATAAGAGCTGATAGCATATCAAAAACATTGAATCGGAAATCAGTTGCTGTCTGCATGAGGTCAATATATTTTTTGCTTCCCAGAGAATCATTGAGATTTTTCAACGGGAAATAGCCAAGAAGCTTTTCAGGAGAATCTTCAGATATCTGACGTTCTTTTTCAGCTTGTTTTTTCTTTATATGTTCCTGATTAAGTTTTTGCACTTCTTCAGTAAATACGGCAATAGGATCATCAATGCCGTTTGCTTGCAGTTCATGGATGTAACCGATTGGTTTATAGGAACGATGAGCCCCACCTTTGCGCTCAGGATCGTAATAACTCTCGTAAATTTGCAAATAAGTCCCTTTTTTATTCTTGGTTTTCTTTAAGAAATATGCCATAAAATCACCCTTTTTATTATAACACTATAACACTATAACACTATATAATCAATGGATAAAAAATATTTTTGTCAAGTTTTTTAAAATTAAAAAAAGCCAGCATTTAAGCTGACTGTAGTTACTTTGTATTAAATTAAACTCCTAAAAATTATAGTGCTAAATCCTAAAGACGGGTAAGTGCTATCGAATTTGTATAATGATAGAAAAAAGCAAAAAATCCATCATTTACCCTTGACATTATAAATCTTCACTGGTATCATGATGATAGAAAAATGTAAAAATCCAATCATGTGACAGGTGAGGAGGATAATTATATATGCACTTTGATAAAAAAGATATTGAGATATATCTTCAGGGCGTGTGGGCTGCTATCGATGATGGAAAGTATCAGATTGCTCCTCGCCCTAAAAATAGGAAGCTTTTAACCGATTATGTAATGTCAGAAGAGAAAGAATTAGATATTATTAAAAGTTTGACACCGATGGACTTTTCCACTGCCGTACCAAATGATCATAAAGGCATGGAACATGAGATATTATACATTTTCGGTAAAGATATAGATTTATTAGAGAGATTTGGAGATAAGGAAAGAACAGTATCACTTTATATTAAGTTCAACAAAATTTCAGACCAGTATTTATTCGTTATTTCTTTCCACGAACAAGAGCACCCGTTATCATATTATTTTAAATAGATATAGGAATCTTAGGAGGAAAACAAAATGGCAGGAAGAAGGAGAACATTCTGTATGGAGTGCAGAAAAGAGACAGCATATGCACTCCATAAAACACCTATAACGAAAACCATTCGAGAAAAGGAGTATCAGTTTTTAATTACCACAGCACACTGCAAAGAATGCGGATGTGAAGTAGGTGTAAAAGGAATACTTGATTACAATGCAAAAGAGATTGATGAACAGTTTCGAAAAGCTGAAGGTATTATTTCGACTGATGAAATTGAAAAACTGGGTAAAATTTATAGCTTAGGAAAAGCCCCATTATCCATGGCATTGGGGTTTGGAGAAGTTACAATTGCTCGATATCTTGCAGGACAGATTCCTTCAAAAGAGTATTCTGATACAATGAGAGCAGCATTATCTGATACAAAGGTAATGCGTGAACTCTTAGAAAGCAACAGGGATAAACTTGCGGATGCAGCATATAAGAAAGCTGTGTCTGCGATAAAGGAACTGGATGCTTTATTTAGCGTACCATCTAAGATGTTGATGGTGATATCCTATATTTTTGAACAGTTAGGAGAAGTAACACCATTAGCATTGCAAAAAATACTATACTTTGTTCAGGGATTATATTTTTCAAAATACGAGATAAATTTTCCGGCTTTTTCAGTCAGAATCTCGCTGCCGCATGCTGCAAGCTGACCACCTACGATTACCCAGTCAATTCCTGCAGGCGGTTTAGAGATATCTCCAAAGGTTGCTCCGTCGATTATGGTTTCAGGGTCAAATATGGTGATGTCTGCGTCTGCTCCAATCTTGATTACACCCTTTCTTTCTTCCAGATTCAGACGTCTTGCAGGTTCAATTGTCATCTTCTTTAAAGCATCAATCAGGGACAGTCTCTTTTCCTCTCTCACATATTTGCCGAGAACTCTCGGGAAAGTTCCGGCCGCTCTCGGATGACCGTTGCCATGGTTTATAATACCGTCGCTGGCCACCATTCCCTTTGGGTTCGCCACTGCCTGAGCAATTTCCTCTTCATTCATTACGAAAGCCACAACAAGCATTTCAGGGTAGTTCTCTCTGGCATCCCTGAAGATTTTCTCAGTACAATATACATTCTTATACGGATCATCTGTAAGCATCAGATCCTTGTAATCCTTGCCCCATGCCTGGAGACACCCATCATCAAAAACCGTTGAGTTGATTTTCGTAGAAAAAGCATTGTATGGATATGTATCAAAATTCAGTCTCGGGTCTTCATCCATAGATCTGTTTATCAGTTCCAGAGACTCCTTCATCTTTCCCATTGCCGAGCAGCTTGAGAGATGAGATATCTGGAATCTCTTGTTTATGTGTTTCTGGATATTTACCATTTCCTCAATTGAAGAAATATCATCCAGACAGTCATTTCTGTAGTGAGCAGCTACAAGCAGATCCGGATCATCAGATACTTCTGTTCCATATATGATTTCCTCAAAAGTAATTCCCGGATCGTATTCAATTCCAAAGGAAATACCCA